>CAYNKM010000030.1:0-10157 GCA_964397795.1 uncultured Desulfovibrio sp.
GCTTTACCGCCCCCTCCATCTGCCGGGCAAACTCCTCCCGCTCCCCCGGGGTGGGGAATAATGAAGGAATCCAATTTTTCATTGAGAATAAGGGAAGAAGAGATGATGGTTATCACTGGAACGAGGTAAATATAGGCCGATGCCCTGGCTGCTCCCAGACTTTTCAGGGCGAATGTCCAGGTGACAAAACACATCGCGGATGCTCCCAGACCAAGGAAAAGCAAATTCAGAATATTTATCGGCTTTATCAATTCAGCAAGTCCCATATGAAAATTATCCGAAAAGATCAGGGGCAGCATAAAAATCAGGCCATAAAAAAATACCCGTCTTGTAATTGAAAGACTGTTGTATCCATATAAAGATAATTTTTTTGTCAGAACGGAGTAAACGGCCCAGGAAACGGCGGCAAGGATCGCCAGGCTATCTCCCAAAAAGTTCAGTTCAAAATTCGCTACTGGGCTAAAGACAAGCATAATTCCGATCAAGGCAAACAGGCATCCCAGATAGTAGTTGACCTGGGGTTTTTGGGCCCGCAAATAGAGCCAGGATAGAATGGCGGTGAACAGGGGAGCGCAGGAAACCAGAACGCCAACATTGGAAACGCTCGTATAGACCAGGGCTATATTTTCAAAAAGGAAATATAGCGTGACTCCTGTCAGGCCGCCGCAGGCAAACGGCATTTCCATTTTTAGGCTAGTCACTGGAATACGGGGCGATGGAATAAGGCAGAGGGCGCAAAAGCCCAGACCAAAGCGTAAAACCAGAATTTCCACAGGAGTGAAGTCTCTCAAGAGGATTTTGGTAGAAACAAAGGTCACCCCCCAAACCAGGACTGTAAGCAATGCTATGGAATTTCCGATTATTTCTTCAGTTTTCATTATTTCTTCCTTTCGATCGGAAAAAGACCTTACGTAGGCAGCCAGGCGATATGCCGAAATTTTGGGTAAAGTGTCTGGTAAAATGGCTTTGGTCATAATATCCCAGACTTTGGGCGCATTGACTTAATGGCTGGCCTTCGCGAATCTTTTTTCTGGCAAGATTAAGACGAACAATTTCCAGATACCTGTAGGGGCTGATTCCCATTTGCGCCTTAAATTTTTTAAGAAAAGTATATTTGCTCATTCTTGCCTGTTTTGCCATTTCCTCAAGGCTTATTTTCAAGCTTGGCTGAATCTGCCATTGCTGAAAAATTGAAAGAAAATGTTGGGGTAGTTTTTTGCTTTTTAAACCGTAGGGAAGGAAGCTGAGTGGTTTGGACAGCAAACAGGATAAAAGATCTTCCGCGCTTCTCTCAGTATGATCAAAAGCGAGCGATAATAATTTTTCAAGGACCGTGGCGTCGGATAATACTGTCTGCTGAAAAACGGGAATATAACCGGGCCTTTGCTTTCCATTTAAAAATTTGTTTATGGTTTGAACCGAAAAATGCGCGGCAAGCCATGTGGAAGGCTCTTTTCCCATAGCCTGGCATTTGTGCATTTGGCCCGGGTTTATAATGATAATCTGATATTTGCGTAGTTTTCCGCCTATCCCGTCACACTTGAATAACCGTTCTCCTCTAAGCAGGACGCCCATGACATAGTATTCATGAAAATGTTCAGGAAATTGACAAGGCATCCTGTCCTGCTGAAAAAATTCCATACCGCCAGAAATTTTAAGACTTATTCCTTCAGACATTATTTATTTTGACCTTGTGATTTTTATGGGGCTAAATTATAAGTTGGCCCGCGTTTATGGAGATAGAATAAGGGTTAAATATAAATAAGCTTGTACGATATTGTCCAAGATTATTTTTTTCTCCTAAAAATTAAAATTCCCGACATTATGTCGGGAAGTAAAAACATTAAGGAAACTGGATATTATTTACGAGGCGGGTGATCTTTCAGACCCAGGTCAATAAGCGTCTGTAAAAGCTGCGGAAAAGTCAGACCGTATTGCATGGCTTCCTGGGGCACAAGGCTTGTGGCGGTCATTCCGGGCAAGGTATTTGTTTCAAGTATAAAAAGCTGATTGTTTTCATCAAGAATGAAATCCGAGCGGCTATATCCCTCAAGGCCCAGAACGGAATGGGCAATCAGAGCCATCTTCCGGATTTTCTGATTCAGGTCGTCAGATATGGGGGCGGGACAAATTTCCCTGGCTCCGCCCTTTGTATATTTGCTTTCATAATCGAAAAAATCACCGGAGACAGGTTCAATGAGAACTGGGGGAAGCGCTTCCCTGCCCAGAATGCCGCAAGTCAAATCCTTGCCTTTAATGGCATGTTCAAGAATTGCGCCCTCATTCGCGGTGAAAATTTCTTTCAGGGCGACTTCCAGTTCCTCCTGATTGTTTACCCTGCCCAGACGCAGGGAAGATCCTCCCGTATTGCTTTTAACAAAGAGCGGGAAGGGGAGATTTATTTTTTCCGGCATCATGTGGGGAGGCACAAACTGCCAGTCGGGCGTTCTCAATTTTTCCGAACGATATACCTGTTTGGACGCGGCCTTATTTAAGGCAAGACAGGAAGGCGCGGATCCCGAACCCTGGTAGGAGCATCCGATATTGTCAAGCATGGCCTGGATTATTCCATCTTCTCCTGGACTGCCATGCAGGTTGATAAAAGCGAATTCATGAAGGGATGCCTGCATAAGCAAATCGTCAAAATTAAGTTTCAAATCAAAAAAAGTTACGGAATGTCCAAGTTCCAGTAACGCATTTTCCACGCTTTTTGCGCCGCGAAGGGAGACTTCACGTTCTGTTGACCAGCCCCCGGCAATCAAAAGAATATTCATCCAGATTAATCCTTAATAGAACGGATAAATTTTGTTCCATTTTTTGAGTCAGTTTCCAGGTATTAATAATTCCATTGCGGGCGCGTTCCGTTTTTCCATAACGGATAACGAGATCTTCAAATCTTTCCTTTAGCGTCACGCATTCGGAATGTTTCACCCGCTTGTCCGCATACATTACCAAAAAGGGAAGGGTACAGAGTTCTTTGCCTTCCGGTAGTTTCCATGGCCAGTATACATGCAGGATTACCCCCTGGGCAATGCCTGGATTTCCCGTTTCCTGCAGGACCCATGAAGCGCCAAGGAGGGCATGGCTTCCTCCATAGCGCACGCAATATGTTTTTGCCAAATCGTGAAGCAGGGCAGACGCGCGGACTTCCTGAATATTTTTGATAAAACCCGATTCAAATGCCTTTTTTGCGAGTACGGTGGCAATATGGGCCACCATCAGGGAATGTTCGCGGACGTTTTCCAGCATCTCATATTTATCCCAGAGCTTAAAACATTGCTCATCGTCAGGAATAGATGAGGCTTGTCCGGAAATTTTAAAATTTAAGGGATCCGGCATTTGCCAGAAAGGGGGGCGGTCCAAGTTGGCCTGGTTTTTGTCAGATAACTGGCATGGGGATGTCATACATAGTCGCTATACAATACGGCCTGGTTAATTATGATAATTTTCATATAAAATCTTATCTTTCGCTTAAATATCCCCCGGGTACGCCTTCAGGGCTTAAAACAACCTGCCACAACTGGATATCCCTGGCGCGGAACGCTCCCGCGCAGCTATTAAGATAATAGCGAAACATTCGGAATATTTTTTCAGATGCTTTAAATTTTTTCCGTTTGTAAGCCTCTTCAAAACGATTTGCCCAGGCCATAAGAGTGCGATCATAATCAGCGCCGAAATTTTGCCAGTCTTCCATGACAAAATGATCAATAAATGATTTGGTCAGATTGGTCTCGGAAGGGAGCATGCCATTGGGGAAGATATATTTATTTATCCAGGGATCCGTGCCTTTTCGCTGATGATTTGATCCAATTGTATGGAGAAGGAAAAGGCCGTCTTTTTTAAGCAGTTGCCTGACTTTGCGCATAAAAACGGCATAATTCTTATATCCCACATGTTCAAACATGCCCACGGAAACAATGCGATCAAATTTGTCATTCAGAGTCCGGTAATCATCCATAATCCAGTTGATTTCATTTTTCGAATCCCTGGCCCGCGCATAGTTGATTTGCTCTTTGGAAACTGAAATCCCGCAAACCTTTACCCTGTAATTATCATTCATATATCGGGCGAGAGCGCCCCAGCCACAGCCAATATCAAGAACCTTCATGCCTGGTTCAAGCTTGAGCTTGCGGCAAATTAAATCCATTTTCGCGGTTTGCGCCTCGTCAAGATTGTCAGCGTTACGCCAGTAAGCGCAGCTGTAATTCATGGATGGCCCAAGCATTTCCTCAAACATGGCGTTATCGAAATTATAATGTATTTCAGCCACTTTGAAGGAATCTTTTTTGGACTGCATATTAAAAAGCGAATGCCAGAATTTAAGGGCAATTCCGGGCAGGGAGGAATAACTGAAGCGTTTATCCAGATGGGAGGTCATTACCTTATAGAACATTACATCCATCTGGCTACAATCCCACCATCCATCCATGTAGGCTTCGCCTATTCCTATGGTTCCATTTTTGAGAATCCTGGCATAGAGAGCGTCATTGTGGATGCGGACATCCCAGGGTCGATCTCCATCAAGTTTTATATCCGCTTTTTCAAGGGCGTCGGATAATAATTTACGGGCGCTCATGTCTTATCCTTGCAAACTCTGTTCAGCCATTTCCCTAATCTTGTAGCGCATAATCTTTCCGGTGGCTGTGTGGGGAAGGCTGTCAACAATATAAAAGTTTTTAGGCTTTTTAAAAGGCGGTAGCATGGGATGGTTACTGCAATAAGTGCGCAGATCGCCAATAGACAGGGAAGGATCCTCCGCCACAACATAAGCTGCTATGTTCTGGCCATGCCTCTTGTCAGGAACTCCTATAACAGCGCATTCGGCAACTTTGGGATGTTCATTGATAATGGCTTCAATCTGGGATGGGTAAATATTTTCACCAGAACTTATAATCATGTCATCTTTACGGCTGACAACCGTAATAAACTCATTTTCATCCCATTTTCCCAGATCGCCAGTATAATGAAAGCCGTTTTTAAATTTTTGCGAATCCATCCCGGGATTATTGAAATAGCATCCGGTGGATTTCGCTGGAGAGCGTATGATGATCTCCCCAATCTCCTCATTGTCTTTGGCGACCAGATTATTTGAATCCGGCAGGGATCCGTCATCGGTCAAACGTACGATGCGCACATCGTCATCTGTACAGGCCTGACCGGTTCTGCCGGCAAGTTCCGGAAGATTGTAGGGACGCAGAAATGTATTCCAGAAAGTTTCGGTAGTTCCGTATCCATTAAAAATATTGGGAGTAAAAAGCTTCATATAGCGGATGCAGGAGCTTTTATCAAAAGGGCTGCCCATTGTGACAATTCCTCTTAACTCCGAAAGATCGCCAGGACTATATTCCTGGGCACGGGCCAGCAGGGCAATGATGGAAGGAACGCCAATTAAAAAGGTTACCTTTTCTTTTTCCGCAAGCTGCAGGCAGCGGCGGGGATTAAATTCTCTCAGGATAATCACTTCTCCTCCGACATATAAAGTAGGAGTAAGCCCCCCCGAATGAATGCCGCCCCTGTGGAACCAGGGCGTCATGTTCATTGTCCGGTCAGTTGGATTTAATGGGAAGTGCATTATTACATCATGAGCTGACAGAACCTCATTTATGGAATTAATTGGCACGGCTTTGGCCGTATTTGTAGTTCCAGAAGTATATAATCTCAGGGTTTCGTCATAAATATGGGGGCGGAAGGATAGATCGGGATTACTTTCTGGCTGGCCTTCAATATAGGAATTAAAAATGATTTCATCATTCTGGGGAGAGCTTTTTTCATCCGTAATTATTAATCTGGATGGTTTCCAGGAGGAAAGAGCCAAAGCCTGGCGGACGGTATCGGCAAATTCGGAGCTAAAAATAAAAATTTTGGGCTTGCTATCTTCCATCTGCAGGGCAATTTCACCCGGGGAAAGCCGGAAATTTATCGGACAGGCTATCGCTCCGCATTTATGCGCGGCAAGATAGGCCAGCGCGAATTCCGGACTATTAAAAAGCATGAACATAAGCACATCATTGTGTCCCAGTCCGTCCGCCATAAGGGCATGGGCAAGCTTGTTCGCGTCCGCGTTCAATTCCTTATAAGTCCAGCGTCGTCCGGAAAAATCATCATAAAGCGCGGGTTTATTGCCAAAACGTCCAACATTGCGCAAAAAGCCGTTTAACCATGTAAATTCATGCTCAAAAGTATCCTTAAATTGTTCAACATTATATGTATATGTCATAATTATGATCCCTTTATCTATTTATTCTTAAGGATGTCCCACGATAAGGCTTGAGTTTTGACCTCCAAAACCTAGAGAATTTGACATGGCATAGTTAACAGTCTTTTTTCTGGCAATTTTGGGAATATAATCAAGATCACAATCCGGATCCCTGTTTTCCAGATTCAGAGTGGGCGGAAGAATGCTTTCTTCAAGACTTTTAATACAGGTAATCAGTTCGATTAAACCGCCCGCGCCCATCAGATGTCCGGTTGCTCCTTTGGTGGAGCTCATTGGGGGAGGATTATCAGAGTTGAAAACTTTTTTAACGGCGGCGGTTTCAGCCTTGTCGCCAAGCTGGGTGGATGTTCCATGCGCGTTTATGTAGTCAATCTGGGAAGGATCAAGAGAGGCCTTGCGTAACGCGGTCCTCATACAGGCGGCCGCGCCTTCTCCTTCAGGGTCGGGAGCGGTGATGTGGAAAGCGTCCAGGGAGTTTCCCCAGCCACACAGGGTGGCAAGAATTTTTGCTCCCCTTTGTCGCGCATGTTCTTCAGTCTCAAGAATTATCGCTCCCCCGCCCTCGCCGATTACAAAACCATCCCTGTGCAAATCAAAAGGACGGGAAGCCGATGCGGGATCGTCATTTCTGCGGGATAGGGCGCGCGCCTGAGCCAGGCTGGAAACAATGGGAGGGGAGAGGATACTTTCTCCCCCCAGAACAATTATCGCGTTGGCATCGCCGCCAAGCAAGAGATGGGCGGCGCTGATAACAGCGTCGCTTCCGGCTGAACAGGCGGTTGTCAGAGTCATGCCCGGACCATGTATCCCGAACTGGATGGCCATGTGCGCGGCGGCCATATTTCCGATAACCCTCGGAACGAGATGAGGACTTATGCGCCCGGAATTGCTCAGGGAATAATCCAATCCGCTTTTGGTCAATTCTTCAACGCCGGCCATCGCCGTACCCATGCAGATGCCAATATCCTTCTTTTCTTCCTCAATATTAAGTCCGGATTGCTTCAGCGCCTCCACTCCCGCGGCATAGGCAAAAGCCATAAACAGGGAGGAGGAGCGCGCGATGGTATTGGGCAGGATGGAGGCAGGATCAAAAGTTTTGACTTCGGCGGCAATTTGAACAGGCAGACGGGAAGCGTCAAAACGGCTTATATGGTCAACGCCGCAGTGACCGGCCACAAGATTCCGCCAAAAGTCCTCGACATTATTTCCTATGGGCGTTATCGCTCCCATCCCGGTAATAACCAGCCTCTTTCTCATTATTGTCTCTTGCTTTTTCCGCGTTTAACGGCTTTGGCCGGCGTGCGGCCTTCTACAAGATCACTTAAGGCAAGTATGGTATTGGCATAAACCTGCGAATGATTATAGGTCATTAATAATCTATGCTGTTGAGACCGGCTTAACCCCGCTTTCCAGCCATGTTTCGCGAGATAACAGGCCAGGCTTGCAATGGCGTCCGGGGGATTGAAAAGATCGATAACCCCATCGCCGTCCCCGTCCGCACTATAGACAGGGATATTGGAAGGCATAAACTGGCACAGGCCAACAGCCCCATATATTGAGCTGGGTAAACGCGAGGGTGGAATCTTGTCTTTAATCATATGCTGAATCAGGGCCTTGACCTCAACATAGGCCCATTCGGAGCGTTTCTGCAGATTTTCATTTAGCCAGTCAATGTGGTTGGAATAACCAGGCAATTTGGGCAGCCAGTCGGAAATATCAGAGATTTTATCGCTTACCGCCATACTGGCCAGAATATAGAAGGCGTTTTCAGGAACGTCAGCCAAAACCTTGCCAAGACGGGTTTCAACAAAGAGAAGAGCGCTGGCAATGGCGGGGGATACGCCATATTTTGCCTGGGCGTTTAAAAAGGCCTTCTCATGCTGGCGAATATAATCCCTGCATAGCTGGGCGTTGGCTTGCGTAACCACTCCCTTATACCAGACGTCGGGGGTGACTTTTTTTCTCGTTTCCGGCATGAAACGGCTGCGATACAGTTCCCGGATTTTTCTCCCCATGGGAGTCTGGATGGGTTTTTCAGGAAGAAGGGCGAGAAGAGCGGAAACCTCGGATCCCCTTACGCGGTCCCTGGCAAGCTTTTGTTCTAGATTGGCCCAGACAGGGGCAAGGGATTTACTATCCGCCTTAACGGGAAAAGCGAAACTGAAAGAAAAAGCGGCCAGCAGCAAAATAAGGAGGCAGGATTTTAAAAATATCCTGTTTCCTTTTGGGGAGGCAACTTTCGGAAACCGATCTTGAGATAACAAGACAGATTTCGGCAAAATAACCGCTTTATGGCTCTGATTCGGATTCAGTCCGGTAATCTGGCCAGGGATACAATATCGGATTTGATCACAAATGGGCTTCATGCCTGAAGAAACTTATTTTTGCATATCAAGCAGGGGCGTTTGATTGCTGATAACGAGTTTGCTGTTTTCATGAAATGATTTGCGCATTGCCTCAAGCCAGCGCTGATAAGCATAAAATTCGGGAGATTTGCTATAGGCTTCCGAATAAGCTCCCGCGGCCTTGGCGTCCCCCGCGCCGCGCTCAACCTGGGCTTCCCTGGAGGCTTCCGCCAGGATTAGCGCCCGCTGACGATCGGCGTCCGAACGTATGCGGGTGGATTCCTCCTCTCCCTCCGAACGATATTGCTTTGCCTGGCGTTCACGTTCGGCCCGCATCCTTTCAAATATTGCCCTCTGGTTTTCCGTAGGCAAGTCCGTACGCTTGATGCGCACATCAAGGACTTCCACGCCAAACGGCTTCATAAGCTCGGACACCTTGTCGGTGACTTCCTTCATTATTGCCGCCCGATGTGAACTGACCACTTCAGTAAGCGTATATGCGCCGACAAGGGCTCTTAATTGTGAATACACCACGTCATCCAGACGGGCCTGCGCGCCCGGGATGGTGCGCATGGTGCGGTAAAACTGCAGGGGATTTATAATTTTCCAGCGGGCATAATTGTCAAGGACAATGGCCTTTTTATCAACAGTAAACGCTTCCCTGGAGCGGGCCTCATAGTCCAGAACCCTTGAGTCAAAATATACGACATTCTGTATAAAGGGCAGTTTAAAATGTAGCCCCGGTCCATAAACTTCGGGCAACGGCTCGCCCAGCTGAAGAACAATCGCCTTCTGGGTCTGGTGGACGGTAAAGTAACACTGGCTTAATAGCGCTACGGCAAGTATCACTATAACAGATGCGAGTACGGGATGTTTAATCACTTTTTTTGCTCCGGTGAATCCTGTGTGGCCTGGGCGGGAGTATTATTTTTTTGCGCCTTTTCCAGTTCAACAGGGGAAGCCAGACCAGGCAGTGACAAAAGCGGGAGCGCCTTGTCGGCGGCCGCGCTATCCAGGAGGACCTTTTCTGGAGAATTTGCCAGAATGTCTTCCATCGCCTCATAGTAAAGCCTCTGTCGGGTTACCTTGGGGGCTTTATCATATTCCTTGCGCAAGGCGTCAAATCTGGCAGCTTCACCTTCGGCATTGCGCACGCGGGTCGCGCTATATGCCTCCGCGTCATTGCGCAAGGCTGCGGCCTGGCCACGCGCGCGGGGCAGAAGTTCATTGCGGTAAGCTTCGGCCTGATTTATTATGCGGCTCTTGTCTTCTCTCGCGCTTGCCACATCCTTAAAAGCGTCTATAACTTCCTTTGGCGGATGCACATCCTGAAGCTGGACAGCTATGACCTTGATGCCCGCTCCGTAGCGATCCAGAATCTGTTGCAAGAGCTGTGTTGCGTCACTCTGAATTTTCAGCTTGCCGTCCGTGATGGCCGAATCAATCTCACTGTTGCCTATCACCTCGCGCATGGCCGCTTCCGCGGCGTTTCGCACCAGGGCTGTAGGCGCGCTCACATTAAAAAGGTACTGGACCGGATCATTGATTTTGTACTGGACGCTAAACTGGACATTGACAATATTCTCGTCGCCGGT
>CAYNKM010000031.1:0-10132 GCA_964397795.1 uncultured Desulfovibrio sp.
TTTCCTTTTCAGACAGGCGGAGATTATAAATAAGTCCAGTCCAGCCCCTGTCAAGAATATTTTAATAGCTTTATCTAAAATTTGTTGAATATATGGGGAGATAACAATGAGGCGGATTTTCAGCATAATTTAAACATTTCCTGGGCAATTTTTTTCCCCAGATCCACCCTGTCAATTTTATCATATTCCCTGATTATATCCGCGGTTTTTTCCGGAGAAAAAGCTTTGGTCGACCATTTCTGCGAATCTTTTCCCTGTATAAAGCAATATCCATCCTGGTTTATTTTTATTCCTTTGGCTTCAAGACGGCTTTTTAATTCTTCCAGCCGTTCAATTTGTCTTTTGTCAGGCTTATGTCCATTTATCGTATAGATTCTCCAGAATAATTCGCCGCCCCACAAGCCCAGTTTTATTGCGGGGAAAGCTATGGGATTGTCTTTATCCTTGCCGCTGGCATCATGAAATTTAACCTTTCCCCTGTTTTTTTCCGGATCAAAAAAACCGGCCTCCACATATACAGCCCACAAAAACGGATTTCTGTGCGATCCTTTAAGTATTTGTTTTTGCAGCTGCCTCTGTTCAAAGGATTTCCAGCTGTATTTCCAGTCATAAAAACCATCTGTCTGGCAAAAAGAAGGGAGAATTTCCGGATAGGCAACAAAGTACCAGCGCCAGTCCATTTTTTTATCCTGTCTATTTTTCTCTACCCACTTATATATTAATTTACTGATTTCAACTTCAATTGGCTGATCTGAAAAGTGATCAATTTTTTCTCCAAACTTTTGCACTGAATCTCTTATTTCAGAAAAGCAATCCGCCCTGCTGGTTGTAAAGATCTTTCTCCGACATTCATTTTCTCCCCGTCCCATATAGAAATATTTATTTGACAAGCTTCCTTCTCTCAAGCCAAAGATATTTTCAGTCAAGAAAGCTCTCAACAGGGTATCCCAGGGAATGGATTTGTCACCCAGGACTTTTTCAAATAAGCGCTTTCCCAGCTTGAGTTCTTTGGCCTCAAACTTCAGCTTGTTTCGATAGGAATTTTTTACGCTGAAAATTGCCACGCAACCTCTCAATTGCGGGTGATCCTCAAGCCAGTCCAGATTTTCCGCAAGCTCTGGATCCCGCCTTCTTACTTCCATTTTCGCAAGTTCTTCACTTAATTGAAAACTATTAAAAACATGTGGTAGCGCATCCTTATTAATTAAATGTTCAATTCCTTCAAGCAGGGAAGACATTGAAGCATTGGCAATTTCCGTTCTGGAATTTTCAACAAGATTCCGAATCATGCGCAATTGCAGAAGCTGATCCTGATTTGGAAAAAGATTTTGCCAATTTTCTTCTCCTTCCGATTTAATCTGCCTAAAATTTTTTACCAGTAGCAGGATACAGGCAAAAAACATAAGGGTACATTCGGTATCAAGTATTCCCGTGTGGCAAATTTCCTTAAACATGCCAACATTATGATACCAGGAAATCTTGCCTTTTTGAGGGGTAGTATCGTCTTCGGCTTTCAGGAATACAGATTTCAGAAAATCCTCAACGCCCCTGATTTTTTCCAGCATGGCCAGACTATCGAGGATATTTTCCATAAAAGTCAAATTGCTGTCCGGGATGGAAAGAAATGGTTCAGTCTGCAAAGACAAAGTTATCTTGTGGAGCAGATCATCTTTTTTTTGAGCGGGAGAAGGATCAGTCAATTGAATTATAATATTGGAAAACCAGTTTAAAAAGTTATAGAAGCAGGAATCCGAATGATGAGCCTTATCGCCTTTATAATTTTTTCCAAAGGCTTTCCAAAAGAGATCCTGCCATTCCTGGTCAAATTTGGCCGCAAAGATCTCCTCTTTGTGGGGATATTCCATTTTTAACCATTCAAGGAATGCGGCTTTAAATTTTTCAAAATGTCCCAGCCCCTTTCCACGGGCATTCATCTTTATAAAAAGGTCATCTCCTGAAGCGTCAAAATTTATAATATCGGCAAAATAAAACTGGACCGGAGCGTTGTCCTGATTAATGAGGGTTTTCCAAAGTTCGGGTTCAGATATAAAGTATCGCTTTATTTCATCCAAAGAGATCAAAAATCCACCAATTGACTGATCCCTGTACCAGGCTGGAGAAAACCAGGGCTGTTTTTTTACATATTGGGCAATCAGGTTGCCAGATTGGGAATTTGAAAACAGATTTTGAAATTCTTCAGATCCTGCCAAGGCCTTCAGGAAGTTATCCATGAAAATACTTGTTTCCTGTCTGGCCTCGTAACGCATTTTATAAAATATTTTTTGGACAGATGGGTCTTTAAAAAATTTATCCCTAACGGCAGCGTAAAGATAAAGCAGAAAAAGAGTAGATAAACGCTGTTGTCCATCAAAGGGGACAAACTGTCCTTCCTTGCTGCTTCCAAAAATAAATCCGAGAATGAGAGGTTTTTTTGAATCCTTATTTTTAATGGCATTCAGAAGGGATGAGATAAAACTTTTACGGATCAGGGTACTGTGTGAATCTGATCTCCCCTGGGCATAATCCCTTTGAATAAGAGGAAAAACAATCTGATAATTCTGAAGGAGCCAGTAAAGATTATGTCTCTTCATACTCTTCCTCCGAATAAAGTTTTTCCTCATTAAGCTCCGGCCAGAATTCACGCAACGTATCTATCATTATACTGCGGTAATCTTCCTGATCAGCTTTTGTCCACCATGCTTCTTCACGACGGTTTCTGGCAAAATGCCGCATAAAGAGCGCGATTGTGCCCGCAGGTATAAGTGGCGCACCTTCCAGTAAACGCCGTCTTAATTTTTTCTGTTTTATCGCGAAAATTGAATTATTAAAATAGCTATTAAGGTTATGATCGAGAAGAGCGAGATTATAGAGATCGTGCTTTTCTTCCTCTTCCGGCCTTTCAATAAACGAACTGATCATTTCGCCTACGGCATTAAAATCTTCGGTTACAAGATCCCTGTTTCTGTTCTTTTCTTCCCTGATTTCGGCCAGAAAGGTATCAGCCTTGTCCAGAATCTCCTCCTTTTTTCTTAAGAAGGCTTCTTCTGTAAGGAAGTCATTCCTGTTTTCATGCTTGCGCAAATGTTCCCAGTCAATTTCCCTGATAAAATTAATATGTTCTTCAATCCATTGGATGCGATCATGAGTATCTTCCAGGCTTTCCATATTTTGCGCGAACACATGTTCAATAGTGTAAGCGTCCAAATCAAAATCCTGATAGGGAAAACGGGGACTGTGACTTTGATGGCGTCTTGAATATTCTATATTAAATAAAAAAAGAATATTTTTACACTGAACATAATTATTAAGAAAGTTCCATTCATCAAGAGCGGGAATACCTTCAGGCAAAATACTTTTACGGATTTCATCTTTAAGCAAGGCCCTGAATTCATCTTCGGTCAGTTTTCGCGCCTGTTTTAACAAAAAGGAAAGCTTTTCATACCCATATGTGGCAGTAAGATAACCTATCCAGTGATAATAGTCGTTATCCTGAAACCAGAATTGCAATCTTTCCATGGTCTGCAAGATAGCTTCCCAGGCTTTGCCGGCATCCCTTGTTTTATTTTCAATGCCAAATTCCTCATAATACTTTTCAAAACATACATGCTCGCCCGGATAAGACGCATAAATGCCATTATATAACTCCAATAATAATCCAATCCGGACCGGAGACTTATAATTTTTACCTCCAATAAAATTCCAGAAAACAGGCTCCCACATATTCCGCTCAATTCGATCCCAGTCGTGACCAAGCGTTATACAGCGCTTGTATTGAAGCTGGAAAAGAAGCTCTTTTTTGGCGGCGGTTTCTTCATGAGAAGCAAAATTCTCTGGCAAATCCCCAGTGAAATCATGATTTTGCGGAAGAAGAAAAAGAGCCCTGCAAAGTTCTCCATCGGCAAGGGGGATACGGCCTGTATTGATACGGATAAATTTCTGGACTGGAGTCGAATCTTCTTCCAGAGTGATATCATGCCATAAAAATTTAACATTATTTAAAAGCTTTTCATGATATACAGGGATAAAATCGGGAAGGATTTTATCTGAAACCCAATTCAAGATCGTCTGGCGGGCCTGAAACAGGCAATAAAAATCCAGGCTTGAGTCAGCGTCTTCAAGCTGTGATTTAAAATCGGTAACAAGCCCATGCAGGAATTTGTTACGCGCCGCATGGGATTCATAAATGATATTATATTGAATCAACCTTTTCCCAGTCTTCAGGCAATGCCCCAAAACCGCGTCGAGCAAATAAAGCGTGGTCAATCTTTGCTGTCCGTCTATAAGTTCATACCGCTCAAGGTTTACGGCGGGATGGTTGATTACCAGCGGCTGGAGAAAAAAGGTGGCAGAATTGCCCAGGGCAAATTCATAAAAATCGTTCAGAAGATTTTCCACCTGTTTAACTCCCCAGCGATAAGCGCGCTGATAGGAAGGGATAATAAAATCTCCCTTTATGGAAGCAAGATTTACAAGGACGGATCGGGTAATATCGGAGGTCTGCTCCATACTGCTCCAGCGTATGATTTGTCTTGTATCAAAAAAGATCAGCGGTTAAATTTATGGCTGATCTTTTCAGATAAACTATGGATGACAATGATTAAACCAATATTTTTTATTCTTCACTTTTATACCAAAAAGGCCTCAGGAATTTAAGATTGCACCTTTCCCCTACTTCCGGAACCACATCCTTGCGGCTTTTTTGAACGCGAATATTTTGATCGCCAGCCTTGACCTGCAAATCAATAAGGTCACCGAGAAAGGATTTACGCGTAATCTCGCCTGCGACATCTCCCTTCTCCACGAAATCAATTTCAAGAGGACGGCTTGCCAGGCTTAATTTTCCATATTGACGCATGTCCTCGGGCGGAAGCTTATTCTTGTCAAGACTTTCTCCATTTACCACTCTCCAGGAGCTTCCGGATCCTTCCACCTGGAGAAAGTTGGATAGTCCTATGAAGCTGAATACAAACTTGTTTGCCGGTCTGGTATAAATATTCAGGGGAGTATCAATTTGCTGAGCCACTCCCAGGCGCATGACGAGGATGCGATCGGAGAGAGCCATGGCTTCTGACTGATCATGAGTGACATAAATAATTGAAAAGCCGTATTTTCTCTGGAGATCCTTTATCTCAAAGCGCATTTCCTCACGGAGATGGGGATCAAGGCTGGATAATGGTTCATCCAGAAGCATTACATCCGGGTTAATGGCCAGGGCCCGCGCCAGGGCGACTCTCTGTTTGCCTCCGCCGGAAAGGGAATCCGGGCTTTTTTTGGCAACGTTAAGCAGGTTTGTGGCAGCCAGAGCATCTTTTACCCGTTTATCAAGTTCGGAGGAAGGAGTTTTACGGATACGCAAGGGAAAAGCCACATTTTCATATACGGATAAATGTGGCCAGACGGCAAAAGCCTGAAAGACCATGCCAAAATCCCTTTTTTCAGGAGGCAGGTAATATCCCTTTTTCCTGGAGGAAAGAAGCCTGTCTCCGACATAGATTTCTCCATCGTCCAGATCTTCAAAACCCGCGACCATCCGCAAGGTTGTTGTTTTTCCACAGCCTGAAGGGCCAAGCATGGAGAAGCATTCTCCCTTGCCTATTTCCAGGTTCAGACAGTCAACAGCCTTCACTTTGCCAAACACCTTGGTAACATTTTTTAATTGCATATAAGACATAACAATACCCTATTTTGCCATGTGTCTGGCAGTGAAACGGTTAATCAGGGTTTGGCCGGTAACGAGCAGAATCAGGGTTACGCCGGCCAGGGCGGCGGATACGACCGTTTCGCCATCTTCATTCAGGGTGTAAATGGCTACGCCAATCGTTCTTGTAGTGGGCGCATAAAGAAGAATGGAAACTGTGAGTTCTCGCAGGGAGGGCAGGAAAATAAGGAAAAAGGCCGCAAGCATACCTGGGCGCACCAGGGGAAGAACAATATCCTTAAGCGCCTGCCACATTGTCGCTCCACAGGCTCTCGCCGCTTCGACAAGAGAATCGTGAACCTGTTCAAGCGCCGCGGAGTTGGCTTTTAATGAAAAGGCCATATATCTCGCTATATATGCGACCAGTATAATCCAGATGGTATTATATAAGTTTATTCCAAATTTGCCGCTCCAGGCCAGGATAACTCCAAGGGCAATAACCGAACCGGGAACTGAAAAAGGCAACATTCCCAGAAATTCCAGAATGCCTTTTCCCCTAACCTTCATTTTTACAATAACATATGAAATGATCACGCCGGCGAACATTGTTATAAGGGCGGAAGAAAGGCCAAGAGTAAGGGAATTGAAAATGGCGTCTTTTGTGAGCTGATTATCAAAGAGAATAAATTTGTAATTATCAAGGCTTAAATTTTCCAGGGTGAAGGGGAGACCATATGTGGGCAAGCCGCCGACCAGGAAGATTACCGCGGTTGGAAGGCCAATTGTAAACAGGATATAAGCCACGCAGAAAATCATCATGGGGATGCGCAGGCCGCGCAATTTTAATTCCATGGGGCGAAAGCTTTTTCCCGCGATAATCTGGAAGCGCCCACGGCTCAAGATCTTGTTCTGCAACCAGATTATTAAAGCCGCGGTGATTACCAGAACGGTGGAAAGAACCGTGCCTGTGCGGATAGAATCAAAACTTCCCGCGCTTTGGTGAATACGCTCATAAATCAGGGTTGGAATGTTGTATATTCCATGCTCTATGCCAAGAACGGCTACCGTGCCGAAATGGGCCATGGAATAAAGCATAATCAGAAGCGCGCCTGACAGAATGCTTGGAAGAACCAGAGGGATGGTGATTTTGCGGGTAATGGTGAAAAGTCCCGCTCCGGATATTCTTGCGGACTCTTCGAGAGTGGGATCCATACGTTCCAGAGCTCCGCATACCTGAATAAAAACGAAGGGGAAGAGATACATAATCTCCACCATAACAATACCGGCATAGGAATAGATATTAAAAATCGGTTCATCCAGACCGAATGTATCCATAAAAAAGGTATTTATGTAGCCGGCGCGCGGAGAAAGCAGCATTTTCCAGGCAAGCGCTCCAATAAAAGAGGGGAGCATAAAGGGGATAAGAAACATGCCCTTCATAAAACGTTTGTAGGGCAGATCGGTACGGGTAACCAGCCAGGCAAAGAATGTGCCCACAATGGTGCAGCCGGTGGTAGTGCCTGCGGCGATTATCACAGAATTTAGAAGCGCCTCATAAGTATCCGGCTGTTTCAGGACATTTACGACATCAATCAGATTAAAGGTATTTGTTTCGCTATTCCAGAACGCGTTGAAAAAAATCAGAAAGACGGGAAAAGCGACGAAAATTACAAGAATGCCTACCGAAAGTCCCAGCAAGACCTGCGCAGTTCCGAAACTGTCTCCCTTTTTTATCGCGCTGCTCATTGTGTTACCTCCGCTTTCTGTTTTGCGTCAAACCAGTGCAGATCCTTAAAACTGATGGCGCATTCTTCGCCATCCTTAAAAATAAGATTCTTTTCTACCGCTTCATGGGTGGGAATTTCCACTCTTAATTGGGCGCCGTCTATTTCCACCAGATAGTCCATTAATGAACCCAGAAAACTTGCCCTGATTACAACTCCTTTCAGGAAATTTTCAGAAGCATCCACATGATCTGGCCTCTTCATGATGACATCGGAAGGCCTGCATGCTCCGACCCAGTTCTCGGCTTCTCCCTGTGGCATACTCCAGGGAACGGGTTGACTTCCCGTACCCGCGCAGAGTTTTCCATCTTTTTTATTGGTATCCAAAAAGTTGGCCACGCCCATGAAGTTGAAGACAAAAAGATCCGCGGGTTTTTCATAGATTTCTTCAGGTGTGCCAATCTGTCTGATCTTTCCCTTGTCATCCATAATGGCCATGCGATCCGATATTGCCATTGCAATTTCCTGATCATGAGTCACATAGAAGACAGTTATATCGAGCTGTCGCTGAAGCGCCTTGATCTCAAAGCGCATTTCTTCCCGCAAATTGGCGTCAAGATTTGTAAGCGGTTCATCGAGAAGCATGATTGAAGGCGCGGCGACCAAAGCGCGGGCCAGGGCGACCCTTTGCTGCTGGCCTCCGGAAAGTTCGGAAGGAAGACGCTTTTCAAGCCCCTGCATGTTAACCATGGCGATTGCGTCCATGGTTTTTTTGACAAGTTCTTCTCTGGCAACTTTGGCTATTTTTAAAGGATAAGAAACATTTTCAAAAACCGTCATATGCGGCCAGACGGCATAGTCCTGAAAAACGACGCCAATATCGCGCCTGTCAGGTGGAAGACATTCGCCTCCAGCCCTTGCCACTTCTTCGTCACCAATTCTTATGGAACCTTTATCAGGGGTTTCAAAGCCGGCCATTAGACGGAGAAGGACAGTTTTTCCACAGCCGGAAGGACCCAGGAGGGTAAAACATTCTCCGTGTTTGAGAGCAAGGGAAAGGTCATCAAACACCTGATTTTTTCCATAAGCTTTTCCAACTGAATCCAGATTAATTGTCGCCATCTTTCACAACCGCCCTTTTTACCGCATTAGTTGAAGACCTTGCGATGAATAAAAAATTTAAAAAGGGGAGAAACAATTCTCCCCTTTGCTGATAAGGCCAGGTTGGGAAAAATTATTTTATTTTTTCCCTTGCATTATATCAGTAAACTTTTTAACTGTTTCCTGCTTTTCATTCATCATGGAAATGTAGTCAATCTTGATGGAGCGCTTAAGCGCCTCTTCCGGAGAGGAGACGGGAAGCAGGGGATCAAGTTTGACATCGTTGCGCACAGGCAAGGTTCCTTCAGAGGCGATAATTTCCTGTGCTTCTTTGGAAAGCAGGAAATCTACAAACTTTTGCGCGGCGGAAAGATTGGGAGTGCCCTTGATGATGGCGACAGGACTTGGAGAGAGGATAATTTGCGGTGGAAAAGCATAGCCCAGTTTCGCGCCTTTCTTGATTTTATCTATGGTGATATAGTCAACGCCGATGCAACCTACGAGTTCGCCTGAAGCGGTATCATCAATGACCTGGCCCGCGCCTTTGCCGATCTTGGCCTTGTTGGCAGCCATCTTATCCACAAATTCCCAGCCGAACTGTTTTACAAGCATGGCGATAGCCATGTATGCGGTTCCGGAAAGGGCGGGATTGGCAATGCCGAAAGCGCCGCGGTATTGTTTTTCAAAAATATTGTCCCATTGGGTCGGCGCTTCTTTAATAATACGGGTATTATAGACAATGCCAAGAGTTGCAAGCCGCGCCGCGGTAAAGAAGCCCTCATAATCTGTAAAGGGCTGAATCAGCTCCGACATATTGCCTGGCACATATTTGTCAAGGAGGCCCTCATTTTTCATATTATAAAAATCGGGAACTTCGCTTGTCCACAATACGTCTGCCAGAATCTTTCCGGCCTGGCGTTCCGTCGCAATCTTCGCCATCAGTTTGCCCGCGCCGGCGGATTGGTAATCCATTGTGATATCAGGATATTTCTGCTTGAATTTTTCATTGATGGCGCCGATAAGCGATTCTTTCATGGAAGTATAAAGAATCAATTTTTCAGCGGCAGAAACTCTGGACACAACAATACCGCCAAACATAAAGAGAATCAGCAGACACCCAATTACTTTTCTAAACATAAAAACCCCCTGATATAATAAGAATTTTTAACAAGGCCGCATTAATGGCCTGAACTTTTAAAAAAGTAAAAGCAAAAAACTAAAACGCCCCACACGCTTATAGGATTGGTATCAAAGTTAACAAATTCACCAGACAGCCGCAATAGTCTGACTGCCTTAATATAATAAGTTTTTCCGATTTCCATTCGGGAATAACAGATAAATTTATAAAAATAGTTGATATATTCATTTATGGATATATTTGAAAGATGACTTTCATATAAACTTTGTTTATATTTATTAAAAAGGCTTGCCGCTGGTTTGTATATCCCTTTTCCGGCGGACAAAACATCAGGTAAGGTCTGAATATGCGCAACTCACTTGTATTACTTATTGTTATATTGTCCCTGACATGTGGCTGTTCCAAATCAACAACCGCTCCCATGAAAGCGAATTATTATCCCCGCTGTTACGAACCGCTTGCCTATCTTCATTCCCGCTCGGGAGGGACGGGTTCGGCGGTTGCGAGCGGAGCGATTCAGGGCGGAGTCAT
>CAYNKM010000032.1:0-10111 GCA_964397795.1 uncultured Desulfovibrio sp.
AAAGAACAGGCCAGGTTTTGAGGAAAATGCGGGTATGATTCTTCTGCATAATGGGGTAGTCCGCGCCTGGTCAAGGAATGATCATAAAAAGATAAAAGCGGTGGATGTTATCGCCGATGAAATGAAAATAGGCGAAATTTGTCAGGATCTTGGTTCGCGTCCTGGAATTTTTGCCATCACAGCCCAGGCAATTCAGGGAGTATTGAAACCTGGCGATGACATGCTATATCTCGCGGTGGCAGGTGATGTCCGTGAAAACGTGATAAAAACTTTTGAAGAGCTTTTAAACAGGATAAAGAGCGAAGGGGTAATAAAAAAAGAGATATTTGAGTAAAGCTTTTATATAACTATTTGAGCGTAATATCTCTCTCCATTTCTGTCTATCAGCATAATCACCTGGTCCGACATCCGCTGATGGCGGAAAGCGTTCAAGGCTTCTTTAAGGTTGGGAGTCGCCTCTTCACCTATGGCCATAATAACATCTCCCTTCTTCAGAAAGGACGCGGGGCCATTCTTGTTTACCTCTGACACTGTGGCCCTGCCTTTTCTGTCAGTTATATTTATTCCCCATCTTTCAAGCATTAAATTCTGGGCCGCCCTGTCGCCAAAATTGACAGGGGTTATATTTAAAAGCATGGGCTTGCCGTTGCGTAACAGTTCCATTTTAACCGCGGTATTAGCGGTTTGATTGCGAAGCGCGTTTACATAGTCCTGCTTGTCACGTAAAGCGATCGTATTGATTTTTTTTATAATATCGCCAATTTTAATGCCCGCTTTCGCGGCTGGGCTATCATTTACGACCCTATTGATGATTATCCCTCCGGCTTCCTTCAAACCCAGCGCGGCCGCTGTGCGTTGATCCACGTTATCGCCAAGAATGCCAAACCAGAGGGGAGCGATACGTCCTCCCCCAATCATTCCCTGTAAAACGGATTTGGCCTTGTTTACTGGAATGGCGAAGCCAATCCCCTCGCCTCTCGTGTCTATCGCGGTATTGACGCCAATCAGACTGCCATCCAGATTCAGCAGGGGACCTCCAGAATTTCCAGGATTAATGGCCGCGTCGGTCTGGATAAGTTCGGTAAGCATTCCGCCCTGATTTCTGATAGATCTGTTCAAGGCCGAAACAACCCCGGTTGTAACGGTATGGGTGAAACCGAAAGGGTTGCCTATCGCAATTACTGTCTCCCCAGGAACTATATCTGAAGAGTCTCCAAGCGGTATGGAGGGCAGGGTGGGAGCTCCGCTTATTTCAAGAACGGCAATATCAAAGTCAGGTTCTGTTCCTTTTATACGGGCAGGAAATTCCCTGCCATCCTGAAGCCTGATTATTATTTCGTCCCCGCCAGAAATCACATGGGCATTTGTTAATACCAGCCCTTTTTTACCATCGACAATTATTCCGGATCCAAGACTGGTTCTTTTCTGATTGCGCATTCCAGGCATGGGACCAAATAGATCAAAACCGTTACCAAAAAACATTTCCAGCGGACTGGGTCTCGAACGCTCCATATGAGATGAAGTAATATTGACAACGGCTGGCGCCACTTTGCGCACAGCCTTGACCACAGGAGTCTGTCTTGTTTGGGAAAGTTCGGCAAAAGCGATATTTGTCAGAGAAAAGATCAGGATAAGCAGGAAAGTCAGGGTTTTTTTCATCTGGCGAAGCCCATTAAAAATATGATTTAAGTTCTTCTTCCAACAAATGAAATAATACATTTCTTGCTTCTGGCAAGGGAAGAGCCAGGGTTCCTCCGGCAGCGTTCATATGGCCACCGCCTCCCGCCTTAAGGGCAATTTTCTGGACATCGACATTTCCGCTTGACCGAAGACTGAATTTGCAAAGATGCTCATTTTCTTCCCTGAGCAGGGCAGAAATTCTGACATTTTTTATATTTCTGAATTTTTCAACCAGTCCTTCCAGGTCTTCGGATTTACAGTGATATTTTTTAATTTCATGGAGACTGACAATACAAAAGGCCAATTGTCTGTCCAGCAAAAATTCCACATTGAGAAATTGGCTGCCCCATAGTCTTAACTTGGCTATAGGCCAATTATTATAAAGTTTTTCCCTAAGGGCATGAAGGTCGCAGCCGTTATTTATCAGCGTAGCGCATAATTCAAAAACAGCCGCCGAGGTGTTGCCGTGGCAAAAACTTCCGGTATCTGTAATCAGACCGATTCCGATACTTTCTCCCAGATTGGCCGTTAAAGGGATATTTAAGGCCATCGCAATGTAGGCGACGAGCTGGGCGGTAGCGGCTGCCTGCGGATAAATGCAATTTGCCAGGGAACCGAGTCCACCTTCTCCCAAATGATGGTCCACGTTTATGGAGGGCCAATCGGCATAAACTTCGGCCAATTTTTTACCCAGGCGCTCCGGTTCGCTACAATCGAGGTAAATAGCTCCTTGTGGAGTAAAGGGAGGATAATTCAGGTCTGTGCATAAGGGACAGGGAAGAGTCAAAAAGTCCAGATAATCGGGAATACCGGTGCTGCTGTAAATAAAGCACTGTTTTCCTTGTTTTTTTAATATATCTGCCATGGCGCAGAGGGAGCCCAGGGCATCCCCGTCCAGGTTTACATGGGCAGCCAGAATAACCTGATCAAGTTCAGGGATTTTTGTGGAAGCTTCGAAAACGCCTTTTTGAAAAATCGGGGGTATTTTATCAGGAGAGGACATCAATTTCCACCTGGCTGTCTATCATTGGTTCGGAACAGACACTTTCCATCATCAGGGCGCATTTATCCATTCGTGAGCGCAGATGAGTCTCACTATTGGAAAGGGAAACCACGCATAATCTAAGGCGCGTAAGGCTGTTTTCCGTCCCGGACTCCGCAATTGCGACATTAAAGGTATTGCGGGTTTTTTGCTTTAAACTATTGGCCACGCGGCGCTTCGCCTTGAGATTATCATTTGCTTCCAGACTGAATTCCACTGTGAGAACCGCTATGAACATGGGCATGGGGATACTGCCATTTTTCAGAATGTAAAAAAGGATTTATGAATTACATAAATCCGTATAATTGATCGCCTACCTTAAGGCAATTTAAATTCAAGTGTTTAACCTCCCAGATAAGCTTCCTTGACTTTGGGATTTTCAAGAAGCTCTTGTCCGGTTCCTGACAAGGAAACTCTGCCTACTTCCAGAATATAGGCATAATTCGCGACTGACAGGGCGGCATAGGCATTTTGTTCCACAAGCAAAACTGTTTTTCCATCTTCATTAATTTTTTTTATGATGGAGAAAATTTCCTTAACCAGAAGGGGGGCCAGTCCAAGCGAGGGTTCATCCAGCATAAGCAAATCGGGACGACTCATTAAAGCCCGTCCCACGGCCAGCATTTGCTGCTCGCCACCGGACAAGGTCCCTCCCTTTTGCCAGGATCTTTCCTGGAGGCGGGGGAACAGTTCATAAACCCAGCGCATGTCGGCATCAATCTCATCTTTTTCTTTTCGGGAATATGCGCCCAGTAAAAGATTTTCTTCGACTGTTAGATGAGGAAGAATTCTTCTTCCTTCGGGAGAAAGGGCAATACCCCGGCGAACCATATCTTCCGGTTTCAGTCCCATCAGGGATATAGGATCTTCTCCTATATGCCTCTGGAAAATGATTTCTCCGCTAACCTGTTTGTTAAGACCGGCAACAGTCCTGATTATGCTGCTCTTTCCCGCGCCATTTGCGCCGATCAAGGTTATTATCGATCCATGCGGAATGGACATGGATACTCCCTGAACAGCCTGTATTCCACCGTAACTGACAAACAGGTTTTTAATTTCAAGCATTTTTTGTCACCACATCCTCACCAAGATATGCGCGAATAACCAGAGGGTTATTGCGGATATTTTCCGGATATCCTTCCGCAATAAGAGCGCCGTATTCCATAACCCATAAATATTCACAAACGCCCATGACAACTTTCATATCATGTTCTATGAGCAAGATTGAAAGGCTGAATTCATCCCTTATATGGTGGATAAAATGCATCAATTCCAGACTTTCCTGGGGATTCATACCCGCCGCTGGCTCATCAAGGAGGAGAATTTCTGGCTTCGTGGCCAGGGCGCGGGCAATTTCAAGTCTTCTTTGGGCTCCATAGGGGAGGCTGCCCGCGGTTTCATCGAGCTGATTTTCAAGCTGGACTTTTTCAGCGAGGGATTTACCCATTTCAACCAGTTCCCTTTCCTCCCGATAAAAGGCAGGCAGGCCCAGAGGGGCCATCCACCAGGGACAATGCCGTCTGACATGGCAGCCAACCATAATATTTTCAAGGACGGTCATCTGGGGAGAAAGTCTGATATTCTGAAAAGTTCTGGCCATGCCAAGTTTGCAGATCTGATAAGGCTGCAACTTTGTAATATTTTGGCCCTTGAGATAAATCTCTCCCTCTTGCGGGGTATAAAAGCCTGAAAGGACATTAAAAACCGTGGTTTTTCCCGCGCCGTTTGGACCAATTATTCCGGCGATTGAACCAGAAGGCAATGCAAGGGTAAGGTTGCTTACAGCGGTTACTCCTCCAAAACGCATGGTAATATTTTCTGCAAGCAATATTGCTCCGGCATATTCCGGCGCTTTGGGTAATACAAAGCTGCTCATACCTTATGCCTCGAAAAAAATGCGAATATCCTGTTCCAGGTCAATTCCCGCGTTCCCATTATGCCTTCACGTCTTTTAAGTATGATTGCCAGAAGTACAACAGAAAAGACGACCATGCGCATACCGGGAATGCCAGGTATCTGAATGAATCCCAAGTCAAATGGTTCTTCAAGAATACGAAGCCATTCAAGGAGAATGGTAATAATCGCCGCTCCCAAAATGCTGCCAGTCAGGGATCCAAGCCCGCCGGCGACGACAAACATGAGAACATTGAATGTTAAAAGAAAATTGAACATTTTGGGATCTATTGTTGAAAGGTGACTTCCCAAAAGCGCGCCACCTATTCCCGCGAAAAAAGCTCCTATACAGAATGACAGGACTTTATAATGAAACACGTTGATTCCCATTACGCTCGCGGCAATTTCGTTATCCCTTATACAGCGCAAGACATTCCCAAAATTTGAGTACACAAGGCGGGCGAGAAAAATGAGTGTGAACAGGGCCCAGATATAGCATACAATAAGTGTGGCATGGTGGGGAATGCCTTTTATGCCCAGAGAACCATTTGTAATGGGCGTCGCATTGACTATAAGAACCCGGATTATTTCCGCAAAGGCGAGAGTGGCCATGCCCAGATAGTCATCGCCAAGGCGCAAAACGGGGACCGCGATAAAAAAAGCGAAAATACCGGCAAAAAGTCCGCCTGCCAGGACAGAAATCCAGAAGGGGGTAAATAATTCCGAAACAGGCCAGACAATGGGCTCCAGAATCCACATAATTTCCTTCTGGGCGGGAGGCAAAATGCACAGGGCTGATATATAGGCTCCTATGGCAATAAAACCAGCGTGACCCAGGCTGAACAGGCCGGTAAATCCATATATAAGATTCAGGGACAGGGCGAGAATTATATTAATAAAAATCAGTTTGGTAATGTAAATCTGGTAATCTCCCAGAAAGCCCTCGCTTATCCAGAGGACCAGACCAAAAAGAATCATGGCAGCAATGCTGAGGAGGGTGTTTCGATCCAGCCGCATCAGATCTTCTCCTCCAGCCGTTCGCCAAGTAATCCTGTTGGCTTGAACAGAAGTACAAGGGCAAGAAGCAAAAATGCGAACGCGTCCCTGTAACCAGATAATTCGGGCATAAATGCCACTGTCATAATTTCAACAAAGCCCAGGGCGACTCCTCCCAGAACCGCTCCCTCTATGGAGCCTATTCCGCCGAATACAGCGGCTATAAAGGCTTTGAGTCCGGGCATGACGCCCATGTAGGGATGAACTTGCGGATAGCGCAAAGCCCACATTATGCCGGCTGCGGCAGCCAGGGCGGAACCCAGGCCAAAGGTAAGGGCGATTATATTATCGACTTTGACGCCAAGAAGCCGGGTGGTTTCAATATCTTTGGAAATTGCCCGCATGGCGAGGCCGGGTTTGGTCTTGTAAACGATATAAAGCAGGATACAGACAAGAATTATGGTCATGCCAGGCACAAAGGCCGCCAGATGCGTTATGCGCAAATTGCCAATTTGCCAGACATTGGTCAGCCATTCCGGCTGCATTACAGGACGGGGCTGGCCGGTGAATACGACTACGGCGACGCTTTCGATAAAAAAGGACATGGCAATGGCGCTGATAAGAGCCGAGATGCGTGGCGCGTCACGCAGGGGTCTGTAGGCTACCCGATCAATAATAACTCCCAAAAAGCCTGCGGCTATAATTGAGATTATCGCGGCAGCGCCCCAAGGCCAGCCAAAGGCGAATGTTCCAAAAAAAATAAAATATGCTCCAACCATCAGAATATCGCCATGGGCAAAATTTATCAGGCGCAAGATTCCGTAAACCATGGTGTAGCCGATTGCGATAAGGGCATAGAGCGAACCCAGGGTAAGCGCGTTGAAGCAATGCTGAAGAAACATCTCAAAGCTCATCTGCCGGCCCTGCCATGTATGTGTATTTGTTCATTCCCGTGATCTGGATTCGGATTTTAGTGGAGATTATAAAATTTGGCGGAGATATTAATTAAAAGCGGTCGCCGATATACGACGACCGCCACAGGTTTTAGGATTTGGGAGTCACTTCGCCTACATAAACTCTTTTACCATCCTTATATTCAATGATGCCGACAGGCATTTCCGCATCATGAGTTTTATTGATGGAAAGGTTGCCAAGAGCGGTGGGAAGATTGATTGTTTCCGCGAGGGCTTTGGCGATAGCTTCCGGCTCCGCCTTTCCCGCGCGCTTTATCGCATCCATAATTAAAAAGTAGCAATTATAGCCAAGTGCGCCATTTACATTTGTATCCTTGTCAGGATAGGCCTTTTTCCAGGCCTCGGTGAATTTTTTGGCTTCTTCACTCATATCGGCCATGGTGGGATCATAGGGGAAGGTGGTATGCAGGAAGCCATTGACAGCGTCGCCGCCAATTTTGACGGTATCTGGATTATCCATCGCGTCCCCGCCCATAATCCTGAACTTCGCGCCGAGTTCTTTTGCCTGTTTCATAATGATGGCGCCTTCGGCAAAATATGCGGGCATAAAGACAATGTCGGGATTTTTGGAGATGAGATCTGTTAATTGGGCGGTAAAATCCTGATCGCCAGAATTATAACTGAGCGTGCCTACCACTTCGCCGCCAAGATCTGTAAAGGATTTTTTAAAGAAGTTGCTTAAGCCTACGGCGTAGTCATTTGTGACATCCATAAGGATAGCGGCTTTTTTAAAGCCAAGATTATCATGAGCATAGGTTGCCGCGGCCGCGCCCTGATAGGGATCAATAAAGCAGGCGCGGAAATAATAATCCTTGCCCTGGGTTACAAGGGGATTGGTGCAGGAAGTGCCGACGCCGGGAACCTTGGCGTTTTCGGCAATTTCCGCTCCGGCCATTGCCAGAGAAGAACCATAGGTTCCTATGAATGCCACCACCTTGTCCCTTTCTATAAGGCGTTTTACCGCATTGGCAGCCTCGACCTTGTCGGATTTATTATCAACGACAACCAATTCCACAGGACGCCCCAGAACTTCGGGCATTTCCTTATGGGCAAGCTGGACGCCTTCCAGTTCAAGCTGACCGCCAAAAGCGTTTTGACCCGTCAGGGGCAGATAGACGCCAATTTTAATCGGGCCAGAATTGGCAGGCGCGTCAGCCGCGAAAACATTCTGAACTCCGAACGTCAGGGCCAGAGCGATGGCCAAAATTTTAAATAGTTTCATTTTCCCTGATACCTCCATAAATATTTTCAGAGATAGGCTGAAAAGAGCATTGTCCCGAATTTTTGATCCCGGCAAGGCAGGACAGGATAGCACGGAAATTTGGGTAAACTGGCTTTCCCTGCGCAAATAATGATTGCCCCCGCATTTTATCCAAAGGCAATCATTGCATATAATTTGCTAACAGGATACCATTACATAAATGTTATATAAGCGCAATTGATAATTTCCGGTTTTTTAAAAAGATTTTATATATAATTACAATTGCAGGTTTTTTCTGGCATTCTTTAGCTTATATTTTTCCAGGAGCGGAATTAATTCAGGACTTGCAGATAGAGAGTTGGCGTTAGAAATCTGCCTTACAAAATCCCTGATGATATTCAGCGCCTGTTCAGCGTCTTCAACCCAGGCTGTAACAGCTCCATGAAGCATGAGTCCCGGTCCTTCCAGCGGACCGCGAATACCCAGTACTGGAACTCCCGCGGCGGTGGCAAGTCCGATTTCCACGCCGGCATCCTGGCCCGATTCGCCGTAATAAATGACCAGATCGGCAGTTAGGCAGGCGTTGCGGCAAAATTCATAAACCTGTCCGCCTTCAAGATCCGTATCCATCCAGAGCCGCCGTTCGGCGGGGGTTAATCCTGGAGGTGGAGTCGCCTTGGCTGTCCAGTCCAGTATGGCGCAGCCAATCTTTTCAAGCTCCCGTCCCAGCAGTCTAACTCCATGTTTATGTTTAAAAGATGCGGCAATATAGATAGACAGGGAAGGTTTCATTAGTATTCCAGTCCAGGCAAAGCTTTTATGCCCGCTTTATGCTGATGCCTGATTTCTTTCATCTCGGTCATTGTGTCGGCGATTTGGATGAGCCAGTCCGGGACATCGCGGCCGGATAGAACCAGATGGTAATCGCATGACGCCTGGGCCCTGAGATAGTTGGCCAGGTCAGTCCTGCTAATTAAATCGTGAGCGAGGGCATTAAGCGCCTCATCCAGGATCAGCATGTCCGCTTTTTGGGAAGACGTCCAGGAGAGCAGCTCCTGGGCTTTTTCCCTGTGCAACGATTTATCGCCCTTAAGAAAGCCATTTCCGCTGGCTTTAAATTTTATGCCTGGAATACATGCCAATATTTTCTGCTCTCCCGCGATATTTTCCCTTTTTATAAACTGGCCAAAGACAACTTTGAGACCATTTCCTGCTGCGCGCACAGCCTGTCCCACACAGGCGCTGGTTTTTCCCTTGCCGCGCCCGTAATAAATCAGAATCAATTCCAGACTCCAGGAATCTTGCGCTGGCATTTTGGGCATTGTCCGTTTTTAAAGCGGACGTTGGTCCTGTATCCATGTCTTTGAACAAGATTGGCCCCGCAATCGGGACAAACCGTATTTTCTCCTATCGCCCCTGGAATATTTCCCGTATAAACAAAATCAAGTCCGGCATCCTTGCCCGTACGCCATGCCCTTTCCAGAGTTTCCACTGGCGTGGACGGGTGATTTCTCATCTGGGCCGCGCCATGGAAGGCGGAAATATGCCAGGGAGTATCCTTGCCCAGATCATCCCTGATAAATCCGGCGATATTTTCAATTTCCTGCTGACTGTCATTTACCCCAGGTATAAGCAGGGTCGTTATTTCCAGCCACCAGCCCATTTTTTTTATTATCTGCAAATTTTCCAGAACCGGGGCCAGCCTTCCCTTGCAATAATGGCGATAAAAGTCATCACTAAATGCTTTCAAATCTATATTTGCCGCGTCAATACGTGGGCCAATTGTCTGCAGGAATTCTGGACTCATATAACCATTGCTGACCAGAACCGTTTTGAGACCGTGCGCCCTGGCAATACCGGAAGCATTATAAATCTGCTCGGCAAAGACAGTTGGCTCATTGTATGTGAAGGCAATCGAAGGAGTTTTATTTTCTTCCGCCAGATTAACCAGATGCTCCGGATTCAGTTTTCTGCCGCGAACAAGGGAGTGGGCATCCACATGCGCGATTTCATGATTCTGGCAAAAACTGCAACGGAAGTTACAGCCCGCGCTGCCTGCAGAAAAAATTTTACTGCCTGGTAAAAAGTGATAGAGAGGCTTTTTTTCAACAGGATCAATCTGAAGGGCGGTGACAACATTCCCCACAAGGGAAATCAGTTTACCGCCCTGATTGACCCTGACTCCACAAATACCGGACTTCCCCTCCGGTATTGAGCAGGAATGAGCGCACACCTGACACTTTATCTTTCCGTTCTGGTCAGGAGTCCACAGCATCGCTTCCACTAGAAATTACCTCTTCCTGGTCTGCCCATAAAACCTCCTCC
>CAYNKM010000033.1:0-9970 GCA_964397795.1 uncultured Desulfovibrio sp.
CTGTCCGTATGGAATTTTTTGGCGACAATATAGAAGAGATGAGAATTTTCGATTGGGAAACGAAGCGTTCCCTGTCAGGTCTTTCCGAATTTACACTACTTCCCGCTTCGCCTGTCCCTCCCGAATCTTCAATAATAAAAGAAATTCAGACCCGAATTAAAAATCTGGCCACAGAAGGCCGCCTTTCGGAAAATCAGGCTTATTCCATCAGGAAAAAGCTCGAAGAAGGCGGGAACAATATATTACCCGGAATAGCATATGCCAAAAACAGTTTTTTTGAAAATTGGCTTCCGGATAACACTCTGTGGATTTTACCTGGCGAAACCGATAGCGCGGAAGCCCTTATTAACAGCCGTGCCAGGATCAAGGAGGAGCTGGAAGCCGAGGGAAGCGATACCGAACAGCCTGCGGCCCTGGTTTTACGGCGAAAATCACAGCCCGTTCCCTGGAATAACGCCCGCTGCCTTTTTGCCGAATCCCTTCAGATAGGGGTGGAGGAGAAAGGCGTAAATTTACCTGAAAAGGACATTCCCCAGTTTTCAAGTCTTTTTCCCCTGCCGGAAGACAAGGACAGGCCCTGGCAAACGTTGATAAGATCCCTGAAAAAATGGCAGTCAACCAAAAATCAGATAATATTCGCCTTTCCAACTGAAAGGGCCAGAAAAAAATTTTTAAAGTTGGCAGAGCAGGATGGGATATTGCCCTCTCTCCGCTATGCTCCGCAGCAAAAAGGTCTATACGCCCTGATTTCATCTTTTAAGCTCGGCGCTGATCTGGAATGGGACAAGATACTGATTCTGGGAGAGGATATTCTCTATCCGCGAGCGGCAAAACAGGCCAGATCAAATACCCGGGCTTTTAAGGGGCTGGATAATTTTGAAAGCCTTACCCCGGGTGATTTGCTAGTTCATCGAGACTATGGCATTGGCCGTTATGCAGGCTTGCATCATCTTGAATTTAACAAGGTTGCCAATGATTTTTTGCTTATTGAGTATTCCGGAAATGACAAGCTATATATTCCTGTAGATCGTCTGTCCCTGATTCAGAGGTTTCGTGCCCAGGACGGCGTTGAGCCCGCCCTTGATCGTCTTGGGACGCAGGCCTGGGTGAATGGGAAGGAAAAGGCTCGCAAGGCCATTGAAAAAATAGCCGGCGATCTGGTGCAGATGTACGCATATAGAAAACTGGCCAAAGGCTTTCACTATCCGCCTCTTGGCGAGTTGTATCATGAGTTTGAAGCGACTTTCGCGTTTGAGGAAACTCCGGATCAGGCCAGAACCATCCAGGAAGTTCTGGATGATATGGATAGAGACAGCCCAATGGATCGGCTTGTATGTGGGGATGTAGGCTTTGGCAAGACAGAAGTCGCCTTGCGGGCGGCATTTCGGGCCGCGTCGGAGGGAAGGCAGGTTGCCCTGCTATGTCCCACGACTGTTCTGGCTGAACAGCATTATCAGACATTCCGTTCCCGGCTTGCGGGTTTTCCCGTAAATGTTGGCCTTTTAAGCCGCTTTGTACCACGGCAAAAGCAGAGGGAAGTTCTGAAGGCCTGTGAAGAGGGTCAGATAGACATACTTGTAGGAACGCATAGATTACTCTCAAATGATGTGAAATTGCCGAATCTGGCTCTGCTCATTCTGGACGAGGAACAACGTTTTGGCGTGAGACATAAGGAAAAGCTGAAAGAACTCAAAAAAAACGTGGATGTCCTGACTCTCACGGCTACTCCCATTCCAAGAACCTTGCAGCTTTCCATGTCGGGCATAAGGGATTTGTCGATAATGGAAACAGCGCCTGTGGACCGTAAACCCATAGCGTCAACCGTCATCAATAGGGATGAGGAAACATTAAGTAAAATTATCAGGCGTGAACTGGACAGGGAGGGGCAGGTTTTCTGGGTTTATAACCGCGTACACGATCTGGACAAGGTGGCGGAATTTGTGCGCAAGCTGGCCCCTGAAGCGCGGCTGGGAATCGCTCATGGACAGATGGGGGAAAAGGAGCTGGAAGAGACCATGCGCAAATTCTGGCATGGGGAGCTTGATATTTTGGTCAGTACTTCTATAGTTGAATCTGGTCTTGATTTTCCACGTGCCAATACGCTCATAGTGGATCAGGCTCAAATGTTTGGTCTTGGACAGCTTTATCAGCTGCGCGGGAGGGTTGGGCGCAGCGATCGCCAGGCTTACGCTTTTTTTGTGGTTCCCGAAAAACGCAAGCTTTCCGATATTGCCCAGGAAAGATTGCGAATTATCATGGATATGGATTATCTTGGCGCGGGTTTTCAGATCGCGATGGAAGATCTCCGCCTGCGTGGGGCAGGCAATATTCTGGGAGAGGCGCAGACTGGCCATATGAGCAGGATTGGTCTGGATCTTTATCTGGAAATGCTTGAAGAAGAAGTAAACAAGCTGAAGGGCAAACCACTGGAGGAAAAACGGGAAACTGAAATCAATCTGGGCCTGGCCGCTCATATACCGTCATCCTATATAGAAGATGGCAGGGAAAGACTGGGCTATTACAAGGCGTTGAGCTCCGCTCCCGACGCTCCCAGCCGTGAGGAAATAGCGCTGGCAATGCGGGACAGATTCGGGCATTTTCCAGAAGAAGTGGAAAATTTCCTTGCCCTTCTAGATTTTAAGAGTTTTCTTGCCCGCCTGGGCGTGGAAAAGGCCGATCTTGACAAGTCCGCGCTTAAACTTGTCTGGCGCAAGGATCAAAATTCAGTCGCCCCGGAAAAAATTCTTGCTATGGCGGCAAAAGATGAGAACATTAAAATTCTGCCGCCGGACAGCTTATTAATCTCGCTGAATCAGGGATTACCCTTTGCCGAATCCCTGCGGAATATCCGTTCCTTTCTGGATAGGGAATTACTTCAATAATTTTATCACATTGCCGGCGATTTTGTATGGTTAAATATTTATATTATTTAATTTTGATTCTGCCATACCTTTTTTCCTGTACAGATCAAACGCCTCCTTCCGGAGTGGTGGCGACTGTCAACGGGGAGCAGATTTACCTTCATTCTGTAGAAACCTTGCTCGACAGCCGATCTTCAAGTTTCGCCCTTTCTCCAAATCTTACAGTTGAAGACATGAAAAAAAGTTATGCCCACGCGCTTGGGGTATTGATAACGCATGCGCTGGTCCGCCAGGAACTGGAGCATCGCAATATCAGCCTTCCCGACAGTACTAGCGACGCCGCCATAGAGGATTTTAAAGAAGAAATGGGGGAAGACGGATTAAATACCTTCCTTATGGAAGCTTCAATACGCAGGGATGATTGGGAACAATTGAGGCGAGACAGCCAGGCGTTGGAGACTTTTCGCAATCAGGTGCTTTTACCTCAAATTAAAATAGATCTGGATGAAATCAGGGAATATTATGCCAGAAACAGGCAGAATTTTACCCTGCCTTCATATATCAGGGCCTGTTTTATAAACGCTCGGGAAAAAGCGGATTTGCAGGCCATCTGCAAAGATATAAAGACAGCTAGTCTTTCCCTGTCGCCTCAAATCCTTTGCGCGGATATGGCCCCTGAAGATCTTCCTCTTCCCTGGAATGAGGAACAGGCAGGAATGGAAGTAAATACCTGTGGCAAACTGCGCGAGGAGAATGGCTCATGGCAAACTGTCGTGATAACGTCCCGTTCAAAGGAGCAAACGCCCAAAATTTCAGATCTATATGCCCTGATTGAAAATATTTTAATTGGTCAGAAAGAAAAAACCGCATTCTATAAATGGCTGGAAGACAAGATAGCGGCCTCTTCCATAATGGTTATGCCGGAATTCAATCAGTCTTTCGCGTTGAATAAGGAAGCCGCTTTTGAAAACTAATCGGTCAGGATAAATGGTCCGGCTTCCTCACCGGATTTTTATGCGTATGGAAGTCTTATTTTATGGCTTGTGAGGCATTGCCAAGAATAATGATTTCTTATATTTAATAATTCCTGCTTTTCCATTGGCCTTCAGACAAATCCCGGAATATATTCTACAAGGCTGTACTGAGTATATATTATATAAAGGAACAGAAAAGCGCCGGAGAATAAAGTGAAAAATATATTGTGTCTGCTTTGTATATGCTTTTTTGCAGTTTCTTCAGTTCATGCCGCCCAGGTGAACAAGATCGCGGCTGTGGTCAATGGCCAGGTGATTACAATGTTTGATCTTCAGAAAGAGGCAATTCCGGATCTCGCAAAAGCGAAAATAAATCCGAATGATCCCTCCCAGGCTGCCGCGGTGAAAAAAATTTTGCACAATGTGCTTGACCTCATGATTATGGATATCCTCGTGGCCCAGGAAGCCAAAAGGCTTAAGGCGACAGTTTCAAGCAGTGAAATTGATAACAGTCTTACGCGGATGATGAAGGAGAGGGGGCTTAATAAAAAGCAGATGGAGGCGCAGCTCGCCCAGCAAAAATTAACTGTGGATAAGCTTCGCAAAAATATTGAAAAGAATATTCTGCGCCAGAAAGTCATGACAATGGAAGTCGGACGGCGCGTGGTTGTTACTCCTGAAGAAATAAAAGCCTATTATGATAAAAATAAGGACACTCTCTATAATCGCGAAGGTTTGCATATGGGGCTGCTCGTATATGCTCCCAATGTCAATGCGGCCAATATCGCTTCCCAAATCAAGTCCAAAAAAATCTCCTTTGAGGAAGCATGTGCGAAGTATTCCATTGCTCCTAACAAAGACAAGGGCGGAGATACCGGCGCCATTGAATGGGATAGGCTGAATGCGGAATGGGATGGTCGGCTTAATAAGATGAAACCAGGCGATGTGACCGAAATATTTCCCTTGCAGGGGCATAAGGCCCAGATTCATCTCTTCCGCCCAGGTGGTGGCGAAGAAAAACTTATGACTTTGGAAGAGGCGAAGCCTCAAATTGACGCGATATTACGTCAGCCAAAAGCGAAGGACCGGTTTGAGGAGTATTCAAAACAGTTGCGTAAAAAAGCTCTTATAGATATACGAATCTGACCAATAATTATATGGAAAAAGCCTAATCTGGAGAATTGACGGAGTATAAAATGACTTTTGAGGAGTTGGGCGCAATTTTGCGCTCTGAACGCGAAAAGAAAAATATCAATATAACCGACGCGGCAAATCAGCTTAAAATAAATTCCCGCTATTTACAGGCTCTGGAAGAGGGCAATGTTTCCGCCCTGCCTCATCCTGCTTATGTTCGTGGTTTTATCCGTTCTTATGCCAAGCTTTTAGGTCTTGATTCCGATGAGATCCAGGAGATGCTGGACTCCTTCCCCGATATAAATAAAAACAAACCCAAAAAGCGCCAGTTTACACAGCCTCCGGAAATTGAAGAAAAACATAGATCCCATACGGGATTGATAATTCTGCTTATTCTGGCTCTTCTGGCTGGCGGAATATATTATCTCTGGAATGAAGGCTATCTGGATTTCGTAAAGCAATGGCAAAACAGTTCCGCGCAGCAATCGGGAGAATTGCAAAGCGCCGATCGTTTCATAGCGGAAAAAGACGCCCAGAAAGCTAAAAGGGAAGAAAAGCCAGCCACAATTCCATCTGCCGAAAACAGGGAAGAAAGAATACTGCCCATTCCTGGCAATCAGCCAATTCCGGTCATACCCAAACCCGCGCCGGCTTTGCCAGAAGTTCGACCCGAATTGGCAGAGACCAAAATTCCTGAGCAGATCGCCGCTCCACTTATAAAAGAGGAAGCGGTAGCGGTTCAGGAGAATACTGATCCCGTATCGTCCAGTCATCACAAGCTTATAATTACAGCCATTGAGGAATGCTGGATTCACTCCAATGCCGACAAGACGGATACCAGGCAGTTTTCCCTGCGCAAGGGCGATACCTTTGCCCTTACTTTTGCCGATAGTCTAGAGCTTAAGCTGGGCAATGCCGGGGGTGTCCGCTTGCGTTACGATGGAAGCGATCTTCCGCCTCCGGGAAACTCCGGTCAGGTTCGCACTCTTGTTTTCCCTCTTAAAAATAATTCATGACAGAATGGAATGATGAGATAATCATTTTACGTCTGGGCCTTTTTCATGAAGCCGATGTCTGGCTGCGGGCATTATCCAGAAGCCGGGGGCTTATTACCTTATTCGCTTTTGGCGGAGCCAGAAGTTTACACCGCTTTTGCGGCTGCCTTGATAAATTTAACAGTCTGGAATGCCGTATAAAAGCTTCCCGGAAGGGATATTTAAACCTGCAGGAAGCCTCTCTTGTAAAAGCCCCGCGGTCTTTACGAAGCAATTGGAAGGCTATGGGAATTGCCGATAACTGTATCAGTTTTATGGAGGCGCTGCGGATTGATTCGGATAGTTCAAATTCAGCCTTTTCCTTGCTGGAGGGCTTGCGCGATTTAATGGAAGGTTTAAGAAACCTTCCCAAATTGACCACATTTTTTTTCCGTCTGAATCTTGCTTCCCTCCTGGGCTTTGCTCCCGATCTGGGACAATGCGCCCAATGCGGCTCCGACAGGGAAATGAATTATGTTTTTATACCGGATGAAGGCCGGATTTTTTGTTCTCATTGTAGCGCGTTGCTTGACGCCGGATATAAACGGCACGGTATTCACGCTTCTCTTCCCGTTATTTCCCGATTAAATCAGGTCCGCTTTGCCATGCCCTCCGAATGGAAAGAAGACGATCTTTCTGAAAGTGAAAAACGGGCCTGTTCCCGTTTGATTGATTGCTTTATCCGATACCACCTTGGAATTGGCTGGTATAATGGAAATTTCAAACCGGTTTGAAGTTTTTATATTGGCTATATTAATTTAGCCGATCAGGAAAATTTTTCAGTCTTAATCAGTCATATCATCCGGTCTCAAAGGAGAAACAATGTATTTTCAGGATGTAATTCTGACCCTGCAAAAATTTTGGGCAGATCAGGGCTGTGTAATTGAACAGCCATCTGGAGTGGAATGTGGCGCCGGCACTTTCAACCCCAGCACTTTTTTAAGAGTACTTGGCCCTGAACCCTGGAGAGTCGCCTATGTGGAACCTTCCAGACGACCCACAGACGGACGTTATGGGGATAATCCCAACCGCTTGCAGCGGTATTTTCAGTTTCAGGTAATTTTAAAGCCGTCTCCTGAAAATGTGCAGGAGCTTTACCTGAAAAGCCTTGAAGCCCTGGGCATTAATCTTGCCAGACATGATATTCGATTTGTGGAAGACGACTGGGAATCGCCTACCCTGGGCGCATGGGGACTGGGCTGGGAAGTATGGCTGAACGGGATGGAAGTAAGCCAGTTTACATATTTTCAACAGGTGGGCGGTATTGATTTGTTTCCTGTCAGCGTTGAACTGACTTACGGACTGGAACGTCTGACCATGTATTTGCAGGGCGTCGAATCTGTATATGATATAAAATGGAATAAAAATGTGACTTACGGTCACATATATCACCAGAACGAAGTTGAGCAATCCCGCCATAATTTTGAGGCAAGCAACGCTCCCATGCTGCTGGACATGTTTGACAATTACGAAAGCGAGGGAAAACGCATGCTGGATCTGGGTCTTCCCTGGCCTGCTTACGACTACTGCCTTAAATGTTCCCATACCTTTAATCTGCTTGATGCCAGGGGCGCGATTTCAATAACTGAAAGGGCGGGCTATATCGGACGGGTCAGAGCCCTGGCCTCCGCCGTGGCCAAACAATATGTAAACCAGAGAGAAGAGCAAAACTATCCTCTTTTGCAGGCCGAAAAGGAGCTGGCCAATGGCTGATTTTATTCTTGAAGTCGGGACCGAAGAATTGCCTGCGCGATTTCTGGATGCGGAAAAAAGGGAATTATTGGAAAATTTTCTGAAAGCTCTGGATGAATACAGACTGGAACATGGAGAAGTCCTATGTATGGCCACTCCCCGCAGACTGGTTCTGATAGTGAAAAATGTTTCGGAAAAACAGAAAAGCGCGGAAGAAATTATCACAGGCCCCCCGCTGGCCGCGGCATATCAGCCGGACGGCACGCCTTCCAGGGCTCTTTTGGGTTTTATGAAAGGACATGGACTGAAAATGGAAAATATTTTCAGCCAAAAAACTCCAAAGGGAGAATATGTGGCGGCTCGCAAGCAGACTGGCGGAAAGGACGCGCAAGATATACTTGCCGAAATCTGTCCCTCTGTCCTGGCTGGCCTTCATTTTCCCAAACGGATGCGCTGGGGAGATCATTCCCTGGCCTACGCGCGACCCATAAGATGGATTCTTGCCTTGTATGGCCAGGATGTTGTGCCGTTTACGTTCGGTCCGATTAGTTCCGATCGGCTGACTTATTGCCATCGTGTCCATGGCGCTGGGCCTTTTGCGGTGGACAGCGCGGAAGAATGGCGGAATATTTGCGGAGTCAATGGTCATATTGTGCCGGATGATCAGGAAAGAAAGGAGATCATTATCTCTACTGGCAATAAGGCCGCAGAACAGATCGGGGGGAAAATTGTCTGGAAAGACAGCCTACTGGACGAAGTTTCCGGACTGGTGGAACAACCTGTGACAATCCTGGGCAATTTTGACCCTTCCTACCTTGAGATTCCCGAAGAGGTTCTTTTAACCTCAATGGAAAGCCATCAAAAAAGTTTTGGCTTGCGGGGTGAAAATGGAGAGCTGCTTCCGTATTTTTTAACAGTTCTTAATTTGCGACCTGACAATCCGGATCTCGTTAAAAAGGGATGGGAGCGGGTGCTTAAGGCGCGGCTGGAAGACGCCCGTTTTTTCTGGCGTACCGATTTGGCTGATAATTTTGATAACTGGCTGACAAAGCTTGAGAATGTGATTTATATAGGCCCTCTGGGAAGCATGGGAGAAAAAAGCCGCAGACTTGAAAAGCTTTGTTCCTGGCTGGCAGAGGATATTATACCGGAACAAAAAGACGCCGCCGCAAGAGCGGGAAGGCTGGCCAAGGCAGATCTTGTAAGCGGCATGGTAGGGGAATTTGATACCCTGCAGGGGATTATGGGGGGAATATACGCCCGGCATTCTGGAGAAGATAGCAATGTGGCAAACGCTATCAGGGAACAATATCTTCCCCAGGGTCCTGATTCTCCCTTACCTCAGAGCGATCCTGGCGCGATTCTCTCAATCGCGGACAAGGCGGACGCTTTGGCAGGATGCTTCGGACTGAATATGATACCGGGAGGAATGGCGGACCCCAACGGCTTAAGACGCGCCGCTCTTGGCATTATTCGCGTTCTGCTTGATAAAAAATGGAATATTCGGATCTCCGCACTTTTTGAGAATGCCCGAAAACTTTATGGCGATAAAAACTGGAAATTATCTCCTGAAGAAACCCTCACACATCTTCTTGACTTTATCAGGGCACGTTTGCGCGCCCATTATATTTCCAGAGGATATGATACTCCCATTGTTGACGCGGTTCTGGCCAATGGTGTGGAAAATATTGCTGATAGCCAGGCAAGGCTTGAATCGCTTGCCTCTTTTGCCGCATCGCCGGATTTTCTTGAATCTGTGCGTATTCTCAAGCGAATTGAAAATATTACCCGAAATGCCGCCGCCGACATCCCAGGCTGGGATGAAAATTTATTGGTGGAAGATGCGGAAAAGGCTCTTGCGGCGAAATTATCAGAAATTTTGCCCACGCTTGACAATTACAGGCAAGAAGGAAAATACGATCAGATACTGGCGGAGCTTGAGAGTCTAAAGGATGTTGTAAACAATTTTTTTGACAAGGTAATGGTCAATAGTGAAGATCAAAATTTGAAGCGGAATCGGATCCGCCTGTTGCGCGCTCTTGTCAGGCCGTTTGAAACAGTCGCGGATTTTACGCTTCTTCAGGTGTAAGCGTTATAATTATGGTTTTATATAAAATTATTTATTATGGTGAAATAAATTATTAAATTCTTGACAACAAGTGTAATTTATTTTAAAAATCTTATTTCGCAATTTATGTTGAACTAGAAGCTTATATCAGATTTTTATTCTGCAAAAGCGATATTTTATTAAGGACAAGAAACAAATGGCAAATCA
>CAYNKM010000034.1:0-471 GCA_964397795.1 uncultured Desulfovibrio sp.
GAAGAAGCAAAAACGCGCCCCCCTATTATAGGGAAGTTCTTCTGCGCGTGCCCCAGGACCCTGAGGTTCATGAGGCGTTCGGGCGCTCCCTGGGCCGCTCCGGTGATAATTTTAACGCTTACTTGCATCTTGCGTACGGGGCCATGTACGCGAATAATAAAAAACTGGCCGAGCGCTATCTGAAACAGGCCAGGGAGCTGGGAAAAAACAAGGCCAATCAGGCCGCCCTAAATAAGCTTGAGGCTATATATAAGGAAAGAAAGGAAATTTGGGAAAGCAGCTGATGAATATTCGCGCTACAACTATACTGGCTGTTCGCAAGGACGGGGTGGCGGCCATGGCCGGAGACGGGCAAGTCACCATGGGCCAGGCCATGATTATGAAACATAGGGCCCATAAGGTGCGCCGCCTTTATCATGATTCGGTTTTAGCCGGTTTCGCCGGCGCCACCGCCGACGCGTTCACCCTTTT
>CAYNKM010000034.1:481-6480 GCA_964397795.1 uncultured Desulfovibrio sp.
AAGCCCGCGGCAACCTTGTGAAAGCCGCTGTGGAAATGGCCAAGGACTGGCGCAAGGACAAATACTTGCGCAAACTGGAGGCCATGCTTCTTCTGGCTGATAAAGAGCACATCCTCCTCCTCTCCGGCGCGGGCGATGTGATAGAGCCGGACGATGACGCGGCGGCTATCGGCAGCGGCGGCCCTTACGCACTGGCGGCCGCGCGCGCGCTTTTAAGACATTCTGATCTGGACGCCGTCTCCGTTGTTAAAGACGCCATGGCCATCGCCTCTGAAATATGCGTGTTCACCAATGAGAATATTATCGTGGAAAGCTTGTGATCCGGCTTTATCCGCCCGCCAAAATTAATCTTGGCCTAAGGGTGCTTGGCAGACGGCCGGATGGATTTCATGAGCTTTCCTCCATTATGGCGCCCCTGCCCGGCTTATATGATATAATGGAAATTGAGGAGGGAGGGGGCGGCGGCCTGAGTCTGGACTGCGATGCGATAAAAGGCGGCAATATCCTCGAAAAAACATACCGCCTGTTTGCTGAGAGCCATGGATTTTATCCATCGCTGAAAATAAAATTAATAAAGCGGATTCCTGCAGGCGCGGGTCTTGGAGGCGGCAGCTCCGACGCCGCCTGCCTCCTGAAATTCCTGAACATACTCTCTCCGCGGCCAGGGCTTCGGGCGGCCCTTGTCAAAACGGCTCTGGAAATAGGGGCTGACGTCCCCTTTTTTCTGGACGCCCGTCCGGCTCTGGCAAGAGGCGCCGGGGAAAAGCTTATTCCCCTTGAAAACTCCCTGCCCAGCCTTCACCTGACGCTGGTCTGGCCGGAGCTTTGCGTTTCAACCGCCAAGGCCTTTCGCGCCTATGATGAAGGCCTCCTTTCCCGAAGCGGCGCTGAAAAAAACTTGACAAAGGCCGGCGACAATATTAAAGAACTTTTCTTGTCGCAAGTATCGCCGCCAGCAGTCCTTAGCCTTCATAATGATCTGCAAATTCCTGTTTTTAAGCTTTATCCATGTCTGGCGGAGCTTCGGGACGAAATTTTATCGGCCGGAGCGCTCCTTTCCAGCATGAGCGGAAGCGGGTCGGTCTTATACGGCGTTTTTTCCAGCCAGGCCAAAGCGGACGCGGCCGCCGCCGCTCTTCGGAAAAAATATAAGTTTGTTTATACATTTTCCACATAGACCATACGGCTTGTGAATAGATTCAGGGGTGTAGCCAAGCGGTTAAGGCAACGGACTTTGACTCCGTCACCGAAGGTTCGAGTCCTTCCATCCCTGCCAGAATTTTATCCTGATTAATGTCGCTTGAATAAAGGCTTTTGTCAGGAAATAAATATTGATAGCTTGTCTCTGAACGAGCTTTTTTTCAGATTTCTTATCTGCGATACCTGTATGCCATTCATAACCTGTAATCGCCGGGAAGGGCAAGGAACGGTAAAAAAGCATGTTTAGTGATCTGAAAATAGTAACGGGAACATCAAATCCTGCGCTTGCCAAGGCCATCTGTGATCATATGGGAGTGCAACTGACTCCAACGCTGGCGACCACTTTCAGCGATGGAGAATTGCGTATAGAAATAGGCGATAATGTACGCGAAGACGATGTTTTTGTGGTTCAATCCACCTGCCCTCCCGAAGTTAACCGCAATTTAATGCAGCTTTGCCTTATGATTGACGCATTAAAACGCGCAAGCGCCGGCCGCATTACCGCGGTTGTTCCTTATTACGCATACGCCCGCCAGGACAGGAAGGTCAGCCCCCGCGCGCCTATTAGCGCCAAGCTGGTCGCCGATTTTATAAGCGTCGCAGGGGCCGACAGGGTCGTCACCATTGACCTTCACGCTGGACAAATTCAGGGATTCTTTAATTGCCCTGTGGATAATCTTTTCGCCGTTCCTGTGCTTCTGCAAAGTATAAAATCCTTGCATGAAGAAAATATAGTTATTGTATCGCCAGACGCCGGCGGCGTTGAACGCGCCCGCGCTTTTGCCAAAAGACTTAACGCGCCGCTCGCGATTGTGGATAAAAGACGGGATAAACCCAACCAGGCCCAGGCGATGCATGTCATAGGAGATGTGAAAGACCGGTGTGCCATCATAGTGGACGACATGATTGATACTGCCGGGACCTTATGCGCCAGCGCCGATGTTCTGCTAAAAAATGGCGCAAAAAAAATCTTCGCCTGCGCTACCCATCCCGTTCTTTCGGGTCCCGCCATAGAACGCATCAACGCGACGGAAGCGCTCTCCAAAGTAATTGTCACCGATACCATTCCGGTCGGAGACAAACTGGAACAATGTCCCAAGCTCGAAGTCGTTTCTGTGGCCGCGCTTTTGGGAAAAACCATTCATAATATTCATACCGGCTCTTCAGTAAGCGTGCTTTTTGTTTGAGCCAGGCTTATTTATACACAGGAGATTAAATCGTGATAGATAAAAAACTGACCGTCCAAAAACGGGATAAGAGCGGAAAATGCGCCAATGGTCGCCTTCGCGCCAAGGATCTTGTTCCCGGCATTTTTTACACGGGAAAAGGCGATAATATTATGGTGCAGGCTCCGGAGCTTCCGCTGGAAAAAATGTATGAAAACGTGGGTCATACCACTGTTTTCAATCTTGAAATTGAATCAGAGGACGGTACTGACGTATATCCGGCGCTGATTTGGCAGGTTCAGCGCCATCCCTATAAAAAGCATTTTACCCATATTGATTATTACGGAGTGGATTTGGACAAGGAAATCAAGGTCGAAGTGCCCCTTGAATTTACGGGCGTCGCGCCTGGCGTTAAATTGGGCGGCGTTCTTGAAACGTACAGAAAAGAAATCCGTCTTGCCAGCAAACCTCTCGATATGCCCAAAAAAGTTGTTGTCGATGTTTCCAAGATGAACATTGGCGATTCAATTAATGTGGGAGATCTTGAGCTCCCCCCCAATGTCCGGCCTGTCTTTGACCACAATTACGCGATTGTATCCGTCCTGGCAAAAGGCAAGGAAGATATCGAGGCAGAAGAAGAAACCCCGGCTTCCTGATATGCCTTATTAATATCCTGATGAGATTCCCCTATTTGTAATATAAAGCTCATGGATGTTCGTCCGTGAGCTTTTCTTGTCTTGTCTTTTATAATTATTGTAAATTTAACAGTGAAACGGAAGTTTATTGACATATCTAAAAACGGACCGGTTCTGGAATTTCTTGAACATCCGGATTCATGCGCTTTTCTTTTTTACCCGGGAACCATGATTGAGCCGGGGCATTACATACTGTTTTTAAATTATCTCTATCAGGCCGGATTTTCCGTATATGCCTTGCATCTTGCGGGCCACGGCCAGAACAAAAGAAAAGTTGGAACTTTTGAACATATGCTTGAGCAGGGTTTAACAGCCCAGGAATGGATTTTAAAAAATAAAACTGCATCCCTGGTTGTCGGAGGCCATAGCCAGGGAGGAATTTGTTCTCTGGGACATGGGGCCCTTACGGACAAACCGGCCGCCATTTTTGGCCTGGGCGCCTGCCTGCCCCAGCTTCCCTCAAGTATCAATGCAACCCGCTTTGGCCGCATAAAAAGTCAAAAAAAGAAAATTATCAATATCTTGAAGGGCATATCAAAAATCTTTCCAGATTTGCCAATCCCGTTGCCTCTGTACCTTTCTGGCCATAAAATTTTGGCGAACTGCAGGCAACCTCTTATAACCGGGAAAGGAAAATCCCGGATTTCCTATCCCGCGCGATTTCTAGATAGTCTTTTTACATGCGAAATTCCCCAACAAATGAAATGCCCCCTGTGGCTTATTGGCGCCAGAGGAGATGGTCTGTTTAATGAAACCCTGATCAGTGAAACTTTCGAATCAATTTCAGCTCCGCAAAAAACTCTGGAGTATCTCCCCGCTGGAGGCCATCTTGCAATTCTCAATCCCTGGCTGGCAAAATATGCCGCCTTTCTCTGCGCCTGCACGGCCCTTTCACTTAAACAGGAATTAAATACAAATATCTGAAAGTAAGGCGAATTTTATGGAATATACTGGCATCGCGGCTGGTCTTGGCAATCCCGGACCTCAATATGACAAAAGCCGGCATAATTGCGGATTTATCTTTATAGATGAACTGATTGCCCTTGCACGCGAAGACGGCGTGGCAGAGGAAATGAATGGGAAAAAATTTAATTGCCGCTTATGGCGAATTTCCCTGCCCCAGCTATCAGGAAATTGGCTGTGCATGGAACCCCTGACTTTTATGAATAACAGTGGACTTGCCCTGCAGCCCCTTATGAACTGGTATAAGCTCTCCCCGCAGCAATTGCTGGTTATTCACGATGAACTGGACATACCTCCCGGCGAAATCCGCTTCAAGTTCGGCGGCGGTCTGGCCGGACATAATGGACTGGCTTCAATAGCCAGACTTCTTGGCAGCCAGGACTTTTTTCGTCTGCGTATCGGAATCGGAAAACCTGTCAACAAGGAAAATATTATCAATTGGGTTCTTGGTCATCCAGTTGGGGAGGAACAGGAGCTTCTGGATAAAATAATGCCGGAAGCGCTGGAATGTTTTTTCATATTTTCAAACAAGGGCCTGGCTGCCGCTGCCCAATATGCCAGGGATGTCTCAAGGGAAAACCGGGAAAAGTGAAGTCACCCACTACCAGGGGATATATTTCTCTTTATTTTCTCTAAAAATTTTATACCGATTATTTATACAATGCTGGACACCAACCATAAAGTAAGGTAACATTATTTAAACTAAAAAATTTATTTTAAAAGCACTCCTCTCCAAATTCAATTCTCCTTTTCAGATTTTATGATTTGAGAATCAGCAACAGGCTCCTTTTAACACGAGGCATTATCTCCCCATGTTCATTATTGGTACCCTAGTAGTCTATCCCGCCCAGGGTGTGGGGGAAATTGAACGAATAGACCATAAGGATATTGGCGGCTCGGCATGTGATTTTTATATTGTCCGTATTCGCACCAATAACATTACCCTGATGGTACCTGTCCAGAATGCCGCCAATGTGGGTCTACGCGCCCTGATTTCGCCTGAAGAAGCCTCTGTTATTTTAAAATATCTGCATGGAGATCTGGAAAAAAACGTATTCACCGGCTCAAACTGGAATCGCCGTTTTCGCGAATACTCCGAACGCCTTAAAAGCCCCAGCCTGAATGTGGTGGCAGAGGTTTTAAGGGAACTGCTGCTTATTGGGAGAACAAAAGATCTGTCATTTGGAGAAAGAAGGCTTCTTGAACACGCAATGAGCCTTGTTAGTGGAGAACTTTCGGAAGTCCTTTCCATTTCCGCAGATGATTTAAGAGATGAACTACTGACTTTATATGCTCCTCCTCCCGTTGAAGAAGACGCGAGCGTCTAAATAACGCCCAGATTTGGGGAATTTTACGCTTGAAATACGGTGGAGAAAAATCTTCCAGGTCACATGACTGGCAAAACTCTTTTATCAGGAAAATTTTATTTCCCATAAACACTGAAAATTAATTTTTTGCTTGCCTTAATTGCGCTTATTTTCTAGTTTATGGCGCATTACATTCAATAACGCTATATATTTATCTTCAGGAATGAATACCCTGCTTCCAAATAAAATCTGACCCTTTTGAACATCCGCCCTGGCAAGTTTTTTAAGCCCATAAGACACTAAAGAACTTTTCCTGGTGTCCGAATATTTATATGAAATTAATAAAATTCCGCTCCTTTCCGGAAATCCTGTAAATTCTTGCTATCCGCTTTTAGCCTGTTGTCTATCCTGAACAGATTGACCGCTATTGATAAACCAATCATCATCCAATCCCCTGTTTATTAAGGGACAAGCATTATTTTTATTCCGATTAAAAATGGTAATTTATGCGTAAAAAGAAAGTACACCCTATTGCCCTCAACGACAGCATGTTAAGTCTCACAGATCTGAAAACCAGAAGCAGCCAGGAATTAATGGATCTGGCTGAACAATATGAAATCGAAAACGCGAGTTCAATGCGGAAGCAGGAGCTTATATTCGCCCTTCTG
>CAYNKM010000034.1:6490-9943 GCA_964397795.1 uncultured Desulfovibrio sp.
CGCATGCTCCATTCAAAATGGAGCGATTTATGGAGATGGCGTCCTGGAAATTTTGCCCGATGGTTTTGGCTTTCTCCGCTCTCCCTTAAGTAACTATATGCCAGGGCCTGACGATATCTATGTTTCTCCCTCCCAAATTCGCCGCTTTTCCCTGCGCAAGGGCGACATTGTATCCGGACAAATTCGCCCTCCCAAAGAAGGCGAACGCTACTTTGCCCTGCTCAAGGTTACCCAGATAGGCTATGAAGCCCCTGAACACGCCAAAAATCTTGTTCTCTTCGATAACCTCACCCCAATTTATCCTGACCGGCAATTAATTATGGAAAATGGAGACAAGAACCTGTCCAACAGGGTTATTGACCTCCTCTCTCCCATCGGTTGCGGTCAGCGTGGCCTTATTGTGGCCCCTCCCCGAACAGGTAAAACCATCCTGCTCCAGTCTCTCGCCAACGCGATAACCGCCAATAATCCGGATGTTTACCTGATAATCCTCCTTATAGGCGAAAGACCAGAGGAGGTTACGGATATGGAGCGAACCGTCAAGGGCGCTGAAGTCATCAGTTCCACCTTTGACGAACCGCCTCAACGTCATGTCCAGGTCTGTGAAATGGTCCTGGAAAAGGCCAAACGCCTTGTTGAGCGCAAAAAAGACGTGGTTATTCTCCTGGATTCAATTACCCGCCTTGGCCGGGCCTATAACGCCATCACTCCTTCTTCGGGGCGTGTTCTGTCCGGCGGCCTGGACGCGAATGCCCTGCAGCGACCCAAAAGCTTTTTCGGGGCCGCCAGAAACGTGGAGGAAGGAGGAAGCCTCACCATTATAGCGACAGCCCTGATAGATACGGGTTCCCGTATGGACGAGGTGATTTTTGAAGAATTCAAGGGGACGGGAAATATGGAAATTTATCTTGATCGCCATCTCTCCGAAAAGAGAGTCTTCCCCGCCATTGACATAAACCGCACAGGGACGCGCAAGGAAGATCTCCTCCTTCCAGAAGATGTGCTTAATCGTGTCTGGATTCTGAGAAAAATCCTCGCTCCCATGTCTCCCATTGACAGTATGGAATTTCTGCTGGATAAAATGCGGCCCACCAAATCCAACCAGGAATTCATGAAGGCCATGGGCCGATAACATGAAACCCCTTTGAATCTGGCGGGCTTTTATATTCAGGAGTTACCGATTTTTAGAAAGTCTTTTTGATAGCCTCAAGAACAGGGGCATAATCCGGCTGATGCGTAACCTCATTCACAAGCTGGGTATAGGTAATAATACCCGAACCATTTATTACAAATACCGCTCTGGCCAAAAGATGCAATTCCTTAATCCAGACGCCATAATCAATCGCAAATTTATGATCAAAATAGGCGGACAGCGTTTCCACATTCTTGATATTGGCTGTACCGCACCATCTCGCCTGGGCAAATGGCAGATCGCAGCTAACGGCGACAATTTTACATTTATCACTTAATTTTGTCGCTTCCACGTTAAAATATCTCATTTCGGTATCGCAGACTGGAGTATCCAGGGAGGGAACGGTAGCCAGAACAAGAGTGTCTCCGGTAAAGTCCGCCAGGGTTTTTTTGCCCAGCGTGGTGGTTGTCAATGTAAAATCTGGAGCTTTTTGACCCGGCTGGGGCATTGTTCCTTCAAGATTCAACACATTTCCATTAAATGTCACTGTTGCCATTATATTTCTCCTTTTTAAGATTGGACCAGACAAGGGCAGTCCACTCGCCTTCTTCATATCTATCCGGCTCTGGAAGTGAGCAGACTTTATAGGCCTTAATGACATCATCAGCCTGTTTAGTCAAAATACCGGACAGGATCAGGCAGGCGTCCTCCATCAGACAGGCGCTGATTAAATGCGCCATGTTTATCAGCGGATTGGCAAGAATATTTGCCATGACAAGATCAAAGCGCTGGCCTTCCACAAGTTCAACCGAACCCTCCCTGATTTGCAAGCTTGTCGCTATTCCATTATGCGCGGAATTTTCTTCAGCATTCTGGATTGCGAGAGGATCTATATCAAGACAGATTCCTTTAAGACCCGCCTGGGCCGCGCCTATGCCCAAAACGCCCGTGCCGCAGCCCAAGTCCAGAAAAGAGCGGTCTTTCCCTGTTTTTCCTTCTTCCAAAAGCCTGTCAAGCGCTTTTAAACATAGAACAGTCGAGGCATGATGCCCAGTTCCAAACGCGCTTTTGGGATCAATTATAATTTTATATTTTTCCCTGTATTCTTCATTCGCCAGCCAGGGTGGCAGAACCACAAAATTATTCCCACAATGAACAGGAGTGAAAAATTCCCTCCAGCTGGCATGCCAGTCCCTGTTTTCAAGTTCCTGAAATTCGTATTGAATATCCGGATCAATAGTACTGATTTGTTCAAGCAGATTTTCAAGATGGCCTTTGTTATCGCCAAAGCAGTCAATTACAATTTTATCATCCGCCTCCGTTTCCTGCCAGCCGCCTGTCTGTCTCTGGGCTAAAACCGCCGTTACTGGCTCATATGAGTCTCTGGATATATTGATGGATAATTGCCAGATATTCATGATCCTTCCCTGTCATCTGGAGCGGATTGACTTTCAGGATTGGCAAATTTGAAAGCGCTCGTTTCAGCGCTTAACTCGCTAGTGAATAACACTTGTGAGGAGTCCGTCTCCCTACGCAACCGGCAGGGCATTTCCAAAATAAAATGTCCCAAAAGGAATTTTAAATTTCAAGACAAATTAAAGCAAATAGTTTCTTCATGCCTGATCCAGAAGAGAAAGTTGCCTGGCTCTTCTCCGCATTATTTCTTGACATATTTAGCGAATATTATAAAAATCTCTTTCACCAGCTATCTTTTACCAATTTTTTATTGATTATTAAGGAGGTCTAATGAAAATAAAGTTTGTAACCTTTGGTTTGGCCCTTATTGCGATCGCATGGGCGGGAGCGACTCTGGCGGCTAATAAAAATATTCCAGCAAATCAAGTGAAGGAGGTTAAAATTATGGAAGCTTGCAATGCCACCCCGCAGGAAAAGGCAGGTATTGAAAAGGCGCTCAATTATTACATTGAAGCAGGCGAAAAGGGAGACAGTTCAATCGCCAAAAAAGGTTTTGCACCCACTGCCACAATGTCCTGGAATGAAAATGGAGAAATGAAATCTGTGCCCATTCAGGCACTCTATGACTATTTTGATGAGAAGCCAAGAAAAAGCGCTGGCGATATTTCCGCCTGCAGCATTGCCGGAGATGTTGCCATTGTCCGGCTTGAATCAAGTTCTGGTGATGCAAAATTCACAGACATGTTTACTCTTGTCAAAGACGGCGATGATTGGAAAATAGTCAGCAAGGTTTATCACGTCAAGAAATGAAAAAAACGGCGGCGCGGAAAACCGCGCCACCCTGTCTTTCAATCTCTTTTATACGCCTAAATTCCGGTTACAGGCCTGGACACGCCCTTCCCCTC
>CAYNKM010000035.1:0-8431 GCA_964397795.1 uncultured Desulfovibrio sp.
AAAATGCGAAAAGCGGAATCCATAACACTGGCGGCATATTATCTGAACCCTGATTATCTATTTTTTAGCCATGTCATGGCTTCGGGAAGATTGAGGGTTTTCTCGTATAAAGCCCTGCCGCTTATAACTCCCTGGATCTTTTCACCTTTATCCAGATTATATATCGCCCTTATATCATCAAGATTTGAAACTCCGCCGGCAATAATAACGGGAATCCGCGCCAGATCCACAAGTTCCCGTATGGACGCCAAATTAACTCCACTCTGTGTTCCGTCTCTCTCTATGTCGGTATATATAAGGAAGGCGGCTCCCCTGGACTCAAGTTCAGGAACAAGATCGTAAATACTCAAATCGGAGTCGGAAAGCCAGCCCCTGCTCTTTAGTTTGCCATTGTAGGCGTCAAGGGAAACCCCTATTCTGCCGGGATAGCTCCCGCATAATTCGGAAAAGGCATCGGGGTTTTCAAGAGCCATTGTACCAATGATTAAACGGTTAACTCCCGCGTCAAGATAGCGCGTGGCAATTTCCCCGTTCCGTATTCCTCCACCAACCTGAACAGGAATTTCAAGAGAGTTGACAATCTTTTCTATTATCCCATAATTTGGCTGTTCTCCAAACGCGGCGTCCAAATCAACAAGATGAAGAAATTCTGCCCCCTCTTCCTGCCAGCGTAACGCGGCCTCAAGAGGATTATCCGTAAAAACCGTCACATCCTCCTTTCGCCCTTGGCGCAGACGCACCGCCTTGCCTCCCCGAATGTCAACCGCCGGAAAAATAATCATAATCCCAGATCCCTGACCGCTTTTTTCATTCCTTCCACAGCAAGATCCCCGGCAGTGACCCATTGCCCCTTTCTCTTGATAAAGTCGCCTACCGCCAGAAGGTTATCTATCAGTCCAACCTGCTTTTCTTCATATATGGAGCGATTTTGAACGCCATTCCTGTCTATATTTAGCAAATAAAATTCAACTCTGACATGGGCGGAGTTTGTCACTCCCGCTTCCGAACCCTCTCTTTCGTGCCAGTCAAGAACCTGGGGAACAAGCAGATATTGCGCGCCCTGCTCCCGTCCATATTCAATCCAGCGACTTAGGGCAGACGGCTGCCCAGAGCTGCGGACCTCGTTCCAGGCGGGAGGCAATTTGTGGCGGACAATAAAATCATAGGATCGTTTTGTATCAAGAAGCAGAACGTTTTTAAGGGAATTATCGAGCGCGACCAGATCTTCCCGATCGATACGTCCCTGATTATCCGGAATCTGTCCGCTAATAAGCTGATACGGATCGCGAGGCTGCGTAAAGGGAGCAACCGCGACCTTGATGCCGGAAGGAAGCATATATGGAATGTCTGCGGTGCTGGCTGGCTGTCTTGAACAGGCAATAAGGCATATTCCTGACAGGATTACAAGTATGGAGATAAAATCCCTGCAAGTTTTCATAAGTCAAAACTCCCTTTGGTGCTTTTGATGCCCTGCCAATTTTGCCTGATCGCCTCTCCCAGGGCCATGCCGCAACCCTTGGCGGCGGATTCCAGCAAGTGATGTCCATTTTTTCCATATAAAAAAGATATATGCAAATTAAAACGCCCTTCAGCGGAAAAAGCCTTGTAAAATTCCCGCCAGACATCCTTTTCCTCTCCCGCCAGGACTGGAGGCAAAAGCTTGTCGTTTCGCCAGACAAGCCAGGAGCGACCGGATAGATCGAGACTAACCCATGCCATTGCCTCATCCATGGGAACGCTTGCGGAAGCCGCGCGCATTATTCCCTTGCGATCTCCAAGCGCTTCCCTGAAAGCCGCTCCCAGCACAAGACCGCAATCCTCCATGGTATGATGAGCGTCAATCGCCAAATCGCCTTTGCAGATAAGGTCAAGATCAAATCCGGCCCAAAAGGAAAGCAGGGTCAGCATGTGATCAAACATGCCAACGCCGCTGTGAATATCGGTTTTACCTGTTCCGTCAAGATTGAGGCAAATCTTGATCTCTGTTTCTGAACTTTTCCTTTCGCGGCGCGCCATACGATCCTGACCTGCCATATTCATTCTTTTTGATCTCCGCTTTCGTCTTCAGATTTTTCAGTTTTTCTGCGGCCAAAAACCAGCGCGACCAGTATGCTTATTTCATATAAAACAAGCATGGGTCCGGCCATCAGAATCTGGGAGAGAACATCCGGAGGCGTGAGGATTGCCGCCAGGATAAAAATGATCACTATCGCATATTTTCTGGCTTTCCTCATCAGAGTGGCGTTAATAATACCCAGACGGGCCAGAAACAGGGTGAAGATCGGCATTTCAAAAATGAGGCCGAATGCGAAAAGCAATTTCAGGACAAAACTTAAATAATCGCTTATTTTTGGCGTGAGTACGATTTCAGGCGAGGAATAGCTTATAAAAAAGGTAAACGCGAAGGGAAAAACAATAAAGTAACAAAAAGCGCCGCCCGCTATAAAGAAAAGCGCGGAAAGAAAGGCGATAGGAATGATATACCGCTTTTCCTCATCATAAAGACCAGGCGCCACAAAAGCCCAGATCTGATAAAATATGGCTGGACTGGCCAGAAAAAGACCCGCTATAAAAGCGATATACATTCTGGAAAAAAAAGCTTCCGGCAGGGTCGTATACTGGGCATGCGTGCCTTCCGGTAAAACGTCTAGAAGCGGATTTACGAGAATGTCAAAAAGCAGATCCACATAAAACCAGCAAATGCCAAAACCCGCGATCACCCAGAGGGAGGCGCGGACAAGCCTGGATCGCAATTCGGCCAGGTGTTCCAGAAGACCCATTTCTCCTTTTTGGGAATCCTTGCCTGAAGTTTCTCCAGATTCGGGGGAACCAGGCTTTTCATCACCTTGAATATCCTGGCTCTTTTCTTCAGGAACTTTCTTTTCCCCCTCATCTGGCTTGTTATCAGGAACGTTTGTCATCCGCTTCCCGCGCTGTGCTGTCTTTGTCCAGGATGTTTTCGGCCAGTTTTTCCGCTTTTTCTGCGGCAGCCTCCGCGTTTTGAGCCTGTTCCCTGGCGCGTTTCAAAGCCTGGGCAAGCGGGCTATCTTCCGGTATTCCATGCAGGCGGAGATCTTCTTCTGTAGGATTATCCTGGGGTTTGGGAGCTTGCACCAGATCCGCTTTAAAAGTTTCCCCTGATTCGGATGTCCTGGCTTTTTTTTCTTCAGCTTCCCTGGCTTCCTCTTTCATGGCTTCCATATTCAGGGTTCTCTGAAAATCAGTTGAAGCCCTGCGGAATTCGCCGACAAACTTGCCAAGTTTCCTGGAAAAACCCGCGAGGCTTTTGGGACCCAGAACTATGAGGGCCACAAGCAAAATAAGCAGTAATTCTGTACTTCCTATTCCAAACATGCCAATTTTTATATATTATATTAATATTATGGATTATTCCCACTCGATGGTAGCCGGAGGCTTTGAGGATATATCATATACCACCCGGTTTACGCCCTGAACCTCATTTATAATCCGGCTGGATATGGCGGCGAGAATTTCCCATGGCAGTCTTGTCCAGTCGGCGGTCATGGCGTCAACCGAATCAACGCAGCGTAAGGCGATAACATTTTCATATGTGCGACTGTCACCCATTACGCCTACCGTGCTCAGGGGGAGAAGGATCGCGAAACCCTGCCATATTTTTCTCGTCCAGCCAGAAATTCCCAGCTCCTGCTGCACTATCAGGTCGGCTTTCCTCAAAATGGAAAGCCGCTTTTCCGTAACCTCCCCGAGAACGCGTATGGCAAGACCTGGTCCGGGAAAAGGCTGTCGCCAGACAATGGAATCTGGCACGCCCAGCTCTTTGGCGAGGGAGCGGACTTCATCTTTAAAAAGCTCGCGCAGGGGCTCTATAAGCTTCAGTTTCATTTTTTCAGGCAATCCGCCCACATTATGATGACTTTTTATAACCGCGCTTGGCCCTTTTGAAGAAACTGATTCTATAATATCGGGATATAATGTGCCCTGGGCCAGAAATTCCACATCGGGAATTTTACGGGCTTCCTCGTCAAAAATTTCAATAAAGGTATGACCTATTATTTTTCTCTTTTTCTCCGGATCTTCAACGCCTTTAAGCCGTTCCAGAAAAAGGCTGGCGGCATTTACGCGGACCAGCTGAAGATCAAAATATTCCTTCAGCACGGAAGTAACCTGATTGGCCTCATCCTCGCGTAAAAGGCCATTGTCAACAAAAATGCAATGCAACTGTTTCCCTATCGCCTTATACAAAAGGACAGCGACAACGGTGGAGTCGATCCCGCCAGATAACGCGCAGATCACCTTGCTTTGACCGACCTTTTCCCGTATTTCAGCCATACTTCTGTCAGCGAAGGATGACATGTTCCAGTCGGGGGACAGTCCGGCAATGCGGAAAAGGAAATTTTCAATGATAGCGCTGCCTGCCACGGTATGGTGGACTTCAGGATGAAACTGGAGACCATAAATGCGTCTTTTTTCATCCGCCATGGCCGCTATCGGGATATTGCTGGTTTTACCTATTGCGATAAAGCCTTTGGGCAGTCTTTTCACCATGTCGCCGTGGCTCATCCAGACTGGCGTGGGGACATCTGTGGGAATATTTGTCCAAAGGAGAGAGTTGGCGCAGAGCTCCAGTTCGGCGGGGCCATATTCCCTGCTGTCCGATCGCCCCAGTTCTCCGCCGAAATGAAGGGCCAGAAGCTGCATGCCGTAGCAAATCCCCAGAACAGGAAGATCGGATTTTAACCAGTCCGGATTAAGTTCGGGAGATCCGGCGACTCCCGCGCTGGCGGGCCCGCCAGAAAGGATTAGGGCGTCAGGATGGAGACTGTCCAGTTCTTCCCGGGTAATGTCACAGGAGCGGATTTCCGAATAAACGCCAGCCTCGCGCACTCTTCTGGCAATCAACTGGGTAAACTGGGAACCGAAATCAATAATTATGACTTTATTCTGGGACATAGGCCAACCGTTCTAATTTTCCATCCTGTAATTTGGCGCTTCCTTGGTGATGACAACGTCATGAACATGACTTTCCCTAAGCCCGGCTGCAGAGATTTCACAGAAAGTGGTGTTATTATAAAGATCCTGGAGATTTTTCGCGCCGACATACCCCATACCGGATCTGAGTCCGCCCGTAAGCTGATATACAGCCTCCATGACTCCTCCCCGGTAGGGCACTCTTCCCACTATGCCTTCTGGCACGAGTTTTTTGCTTTTATCCTGAAAATAGCGATCGGAACTGCCCTCTTTCATGGCGTCGATAGATCCCATTCCCCTGTATATTTTATATGTCCGGCCCTGGTAAAGAATGGTTTCCCCCGGACTTTCTTCCGTGCCGGCAAAAAGGGAGCCAATCATCACGGAATGCGCGCCGACAACAAGCGCCTTGACTATATCTCCTGAAAATTTTATGCCGCCGTCAGCTATACAGCAGCGGTCCATCTCCCTGGCCGCCTTGCCCGCATCCATGACAGCGCTAACCTGGGGCACGCCCACTCCGGCGACAATTCGGGTTGTGCAAATTGACCCTGGACCAATTCCCACCTTTACGGTATCGGCCCCCGCATCGAGAATGGCTTTCGCGCCCTCATATGTGGCCACGTTACCGGCTATAAGCTGACAATTCGGGAAACTTGCCTTGACTGCCCTTACCGCATCCAGGACGTTTTTGGAATGTCCATGGGCGGAATCCAGAACAAGAACATCCGCCCCCGCTTCCAGAAGCTGGGCCGCTCTTTCTTCACAATCCCTGCCTATGCCAATGGCCGCCCCAACGCGCAGGCGACCCTTGTTATCCTTGCAGGCATTCGGATATTTCTGGACCTTGTCAATATCTTTGATTGTTATCAGTCCGCACAGACGATTATTGGAATCCACCACGAGCAATTTTTCTATGCGGTGGGCGTGCAAATGTGATTTTGCCTCCTCAAGAGAAATACCTATGGGAACAGTCACCAGATCCTTGCTGGTCATTACTTCCGAAACCAGAACAGACTCCGGCTCATTTACAAAACGGACATCCCTGTTGGTAAGAATGCCAACAAGCTTGTCATTATCGATGACAGGAAGGCCCGATACCCGAAAATCCGCCATAAGGGAAAGAGCTTCCTTTACGCTGTTTCCAGGATTTATGGTAACAGGATCCAGAATCATGCCGCTTTCGCTTTTTTTGACTTTTTCAACTTCAAGGCGCTGGCGGGATATCGGCATATTTTTATGAATAATGCCTATGCCTCCCATTCTTGCCATGGAAATCGCCATTGAGGATTCTGTAACCGTATCCATGGCGGCAGAAAGAAGGGGAATATGCAAGGGAATATCAGGAGTCAGCCAGGTCTGGATATCAACTTGATCGGGTGTGACTTCGGAAAAGCCGGGGACTAGCAGGATATCATCAAAGGTCAACGCTTTCCCGCGATTGGTAAACATGCTTCCTCCACTTGAATAAGTAAAAGTATAGCAAGTTATAATAGAATTATAAGAAATATGGGTCAAGAAGAATTTTGGTATTTACAGGCGGTAGTTCAGGTAAATAAAAGCCACAAGCCAGGCGGGGCTTGCGGCAAGATCTTTCTGATTGCTTGGGTATGGCAAATATGAATCAGGAAGGAACAAAATCAATACTTCCCAGAAGGTGATCCAGATCCAGAAGGATAAGAAGGCGGTTATCGAGTTTGCCTATACCTCTTATATATTCTGATCCAATGCCTGCCACAACTGGAGGGGGATCTTCAACCGTGCTTTCCGGAATACGCAAAACTTCGGAAACTCCATCAACAAGAAATCCCACAATTTTTTGCCCAAGTTCCATGACAACAATTCGCGTTGAGCTATCCGGCGCGACCTGAGCCTTATTAAAGCGGGTTCTCATATTAATGACAGGGATAACCTTTCCCCGCAGATTTATAACTCCTTCTATAAAACCCGGGGCTCTTGGAACCATGGTAATCTGCATTAATCTGATAATTTCCTGTACGGCGAGGATGTCCACTCCGAATTCTTCTTCTCCAATCCTGAAAGTGACGAGCTGTATAAGATCCTCATCATGGGCATCATGGCGTGGCGTCGCTTCCTGAGACATGGGCAACCTCCCCTAATAACCGAATTTAATAAATTATAAAGGGATATTTATTTATAGGCAATAAGACAAAACAGGGAAAAGAAAGGTAATTTTCCAATCATGTTAAAAACTTCAGTATAAATCAAGAAGTTTGCGCCATTTATCCAGGCCAGGAGCAAGATCCAGATAATTTTCCGGCAAATCGGGGACCGGTCTTTCAAGCAGGTATTTTTTTACATCTTCAAGAGAGCTTGTGCGGGCGAGGTTGGGCACATTCTGGATTGGACAGAGATCAAAATTGTCAGATGAGCTCATTACCATAAGGGGCAAGCCATATAAGGCGGCTTCAAGCGAGGCTGTCGTCGAGTTGGACGCCCAGACGAAGCCGCCGTCAGACAAGGCCAGGGAAAGGGGAGTATAGATAATTTCAACGCGGCTTGCCAGTCTGGGGGCAAGCGACTCCCGCCATGCCTCCACCGGAAGATATGGATGTGGTTTTATTATGACCCGCCATTTATCCAAAAGCCCGCTTTCCAGGGTTTTCTTTAAAAGGGCAAGATGGGCGAAGGTTTCATCTTTAAAAAAGCTTGTCAATACCAGAAGCCTCTCCCCGGGCAGTTCGAGCGGCTCTCCGGGCTGCGGCGGCAAAACAGGTTCGGCTTTTTTAAGTTTCAGGCCATCTTCCACAAAATACTGGTAGCGCAAAGCCTCAAGTTCCCTTTGCCTTTGGGAAGGCATGCCGTTATCCGCCCATTGCCGCAAGCCGGAAAGTCCATTGGCGGCGCATACGTCCGGCTGAAAACGGGAACACGTGGGATTTGAAAATGTCTGGGGATCGTCAAAATAGCGGAAGTCCGTTGGCCGGATGATGGAATGCTGGGCGCCATACACGGGCACCCCGGAGGAGTATTCCCTGGAAGCTTCTGTAAGCATCCTTTCCCAGGGGCAATTTTCCAGAGGAAAAAGAACCCAGCGTTTTGAGCGGGAGTTTTTGGCATAATGCCTGAAAGCCGTATTCTGCAGACAGCGTTCCAGACTGCGCCATCCCCGCATTGATTCTTCCCACTGCCACTTTACATAGGGCCAGAAATTAAGCTTTGAGTTTTGAAAATGGCAATTTCTGGCAAAATATCGCTGCTTTCGCAGACTTGCCATACAAAGGCCCAACCAGCGTTTTATGCTTTTACAGAGACCCCTGAAATCAAGAAATTGCTCCAGATAATAAAAACTTGCTCCGTCCTTGCCCTCTTTGGTAAACTCCCGGCAAAGGCCAAGACATTCCTTAAGCGTTAAATCCGGAGACGGGAAGCGGATAAAAAGCCAGTTTACAAAATGCGGCCCATCCAAAAGTCTCAAAGGTATCGCCAAACTGATCGGTCTATCCTCACCCCTTACATT
>CAYNKM010000035.1:8441-9682 GCA_964397795.1 uncultured Desulfovibrio sp.
CCGTTGGGCAGCTTCGTTAAGAAGATTATGCAGGTTTTCCCAGTAGCGGGATCTGAAGCGCCCCTTTGCGGCCGCAAGTAGATCAATATTGGGAAAATAGGAAACAATCAAAGCCTGCTTTTTATCCGGCAAGGCATCCGACCGGGAAATTAATCTGGTATAGGGCAATGTCCGCCGGACTGTTAAATACCAATGCCCATAACGGACAATCGCCCTCAATGGCGCGGGAAAAAATTCATAAATTCTTCTTATTAGACTCTTGTCCGATTTCTTCCGTCCTGTTCCCTGTGCCGTAAATGAGATCTCTCTTGCCCTGCACAAAGCTTTCAAGGTCTTAATTAATGTCCTGTCCCCGCCCAGCACTTCCAGGGATGTGACATTATTTTCTTCCATCAGCATTTCCAGGCAGCGCAATTTATAAACAGGATACAGCTCCGGGCTTATTTTTGGATGGCGCTCATATAAAATTGAAGTCCACCACATGGAGGGCGAAGATCCGCATTCAAGATCTTTGGCCAGGGAGGAAGATCCGTTTTGCCCGATCCCGATTTCATATGCCCAGCGCATATTTTCCGTCCTGATCTCAAGCAGCCTTTTTTCCAGCTCCGCGGGAACTGATATATCGCCCTCCCTGTCTGGACGGCTCTCCCAATAGCAGGCCAGGACACCAGAGGGGACCGCGACTTCCCTCCCTTTTTCCGCGACAAGAACCATTTTCATTATCTTATCCCCGCGCTGGCCAGCAATGCCGCAATGTTATCCCTATATGGCGGTCTTACGATCCCTTTCTCGGTTATAATTCCGCTTATTAATTCCGCTGGAGTAACGTCAAAGGCATAGTTAAGGGCGGGGACTGCATCAGGAACAAGCCGCCTGTTTCCGATCCCGCTCACTTCTTCCGCCGCCCTGCTTTCAATGGGGATCTGGGAGCCGCTTTCAATATCGGGATCAAATGTGGAAAGGGGAGCCGCGATATAAAATGGGATATTAAAATATCTGGCCATTATCGCCACCCCAAACGTTCCAATTTTATTGGCCGTATCCCCGTTGGCAGCAATCCTGTCCGCGCCCGTGATCACGATCTGGATCATCCCCCTTTCCATAAGGCTTGCGCAGGCGTTGTCACATGAAACAGTTACCGGTATATTGTCTTCTTTCAATTCAAAGGCGGTAAGTCTGGCTCCCTGAAAAAGAGGCCGGGTTTCATCCGCGATTACGCTGATTTTTTTACCTTCCTCCCA
>CAYNKM010000036.1:0-9631 GCA_964397795.1 uncultured Desulfovibrio sp.
GCCGCAAGTTGAGATTCCAGGGCATTCATTTTACTCATGGCCGCAGAGTCCCCGCCTTTGCCCATCTGGGATGCAAGAGAGGCAATCTGGCTTTTAATAGATTCTATCTGCTTTTTTACAGCTTCAACAGAAGAAGTACTGTCGGAACCACCCGCGCCGCTTCCGGATTGGGGAGCCTGCCCTGAATCGTTATTGGCTTCAGAATTGGCTTCAGACGAGGCGGCTTTGTCATACTTGTGTATCATTTCAGAATAAAGCTTTCTTGCTTCATCGGAAATCTCTACGCTATCGCCTGAATATGTGGTATATCCTTGGACTTCCTTATAGGTTTTATAATCATTCCTGTTTACTTTTGAGGGAGAAGTTAAATCCCAAAGACCCTGCAAACCTTGTGAAGAACCTATTTCCATAATTTTATCTTCTTTTTGTATAAATGTTTACGGGAAAAATTTTCCCTAGTTATCCTGTTTCAAATTATAATAAGCAAGGCCCATGCCAAAAAAAGAAGATATAAAAAATGGAATGAGAGACGGCATTTACAGGATTATTCAGGAATCTTTAACCCTGATTGTTATGCGCAGGCGGGAAAAATATTCCTCCTCCATATAAGCGTTTACTCTTTCCAGAATAAGCTCTGACTGAAGCCCCAATTCCTGAATCTCCATCGCGTCTTCCACGCCCAAAAAAAGAATTTTGTCATGATGCCCAAGAGGAACTGTCCAGGCAAATTCCTCTCCCATGACCTTGTTCCAATCTTTCCATAAGGCGGCCAGACGTATCCTTCCGGAATTACCACCCATGGTTTTGAGTAGATTGAAAACTTCATCGCCAATTGGCGTGGGCCTGGAGATCCGCTCAATTTTATTTTTATGTTTTCTATATTTCTTGACCATATACAAAAAAACGCATATATATGCGCTCAAGTTGATATTATAAGGTCGCGGTATGTCCCTGACATTCTTTAAAGCGCTTGCAGATGAAACCAGACTCCGGTTGGTTCATATTTTATTTCAATATGAACTTTCTGTAAATGAACTGGTGCATATAATGGATATAGGTCAATCCAGGGTCTCCCGCCACTTAAAAATCCTTACGGAAGCTTCCTTGTTGCGTTCAAGAAGAGATGGATTATGGGTTTTTTACAGCGTGCCCCCTGCCGGATCCGGGTTTGAATTTCTGAAAGCGATTATGCCCTTTTCTGTTCCTTCGGTCCAAATGGAAAAAGATCTTAAGCTTGCTGCCCAGATTCTGGAAGAACGCTCCCGCAAGGCGAGACAGTTTTTTAACGCCATAGCAGAAGATTGGGATAGCCTTAATCATGAAGTCCTTCAGGATTTTGATTTATCAGCATGCGTCCAAAATGCCGTACCGAATAATTGCAATGTGGCGGTGGATTTGGGTTGTGGAACGGGAGAAATTTTAAAAAATCTTCTGGGTTTTGCCAACACCATAATAGGCGTGGATGGTTCGGCGCGAATGCTGGATATGTGCCGTTCCCGCATTGGCTCTGAAGTGCTGGCAAGCGGCGCGGTTTCCCTTCGCATAGGAGAATTAAGCCACTTGCCTTTGGCGGATCATGAAGCCAACTTTGCATGTATAAATCTTGTCTTGCACCATCTGGCCCGTCCCCTGGATATTTTTGCTGAAATAAATCGTATCCTGTCTGTGGGAGGAACGCTCTTTGTCACTGATTTTCTTTCCCATAACGATGAAAGTATGCGCATAAGCTATGGAGATCACTGGTTGGGTTTTGAACCTGCCGCCATAGGGGAAGCTCTCTTGAAAAATGGATTTGAACCCTTCGCTCCTGTCTTAAAGCCTGTGGGCAAGAATCTCACCCTGTTTATGATTACTGCCAGACAAAACAATTCCATTCACAAATAAATTTTTAAAAAGGGAGATAAAAATGACCCAACCACTTGATCTTAAATTGCCTTACAAAGTCGCCGACATGAGTCAGGCAGAATTTGGAATCAAGGAAATGCAGCTTTCTGAAAAAGAGATGCCCGGTCTTATGGAATGTATTCGTAAATATGCTCCATTGCAGCCCCTGAAAGGATTAAAGATTACTGGCTCCCTGCATATGACCATACAGACCGCCATGCTTATTAAAACTCTTCACGCGCTTGGCGCGGACATCCGCTGGGCTTCCTGCAATATTTTTTCCACGCAGGATCATGCGGCCGCCGCTGTCGTGGAACAAGGGCTTGCGGCGGTTTTCGCCTGGAAAGGAGAAACCCTCGAAGACTACTGGTGGTGTACGGAAATGGCCCTGACATGGCCTGATGGTTCTGGTCCGGACATGATTGTAGATGATGGCGGTGACGCCACGCTCATGGTTCATAAAGGCGTGGAAGTGGAGAACAATCCTTCCCTTTTGGACAAAAAGGCGGACAGCAAGGAATTACAGTGTGTACTGGATCGCCTGAAGCTTCGTTTCAAGGAAGAACCTCGCCATTGGGAAAAGGTTGCCGCCGCAATGCGGGGAGTTTCCGAAGAAACCACCACTGGCGTGCATAGACTTTATCAGCTTGAAAAAGAAGGCAAACTGCTCTTCCCGGCTATTAATGTCAATGATTCGGTCACAAAATCCAAATTTGACAACCTCTATGGCTGCCGCGAATCGCTGGCTGATGGCATAAAAAGAGCTACCGACGTCATGGTTGCCGGCAAGGTTGTGGTCGTATGCGGATACGGCGACGTGGGAAAGGGTTGCGCAAAATCCATGCGCGGACTTGGCGCGCGGGTTCTGGTTACGGAAATCGATCCTATTTGCGCGCTTCAGGCCGCGATGGAAGGCTATGAGGTAGTTACAATGGATGAAGCCTCAAGGCTTGGAGATATTTTCGTTACCTGTACTGGTAATTATCATGTGATAACCGGCAAGCATATGGAAGAGATGAAAGATGAAGCCATTGTTTGCAATATAGGCCATTTTGATAATGAAATTGAAATGACTTATCTGGAAGATACTCCCGGTATTGTAAAACTTAACATCAAGCCCCAGGTTGATAAATGGACGCTTAAGTCTGGCAATTCCATTATCGTGCTGGCGGAAGGCCGTCTTGTAAATCTGGGCTGCGCCACAGGCCATGCCAGTTTTGTCATGTCCAACAGCTTTACAAACCAGACTCTCGCTCAAATCAAACTGGCAAAGGAAAATCTGGAAAACAAGGTCTATACATTGCCAAAAGAACTGGACGAAGAAGTCGCCCGCCTTCACCTGGGCCGTCTCGGAGTTAAATTAACCGAACTTACTCCGGAACAGGCAGAATATATAGGAGTCAAAGTGGAAGGACCCTATAAAAGCGATATGTACAGATATTGATTTTTAATCTGTACACAAGATCCGTTAGCTGATAAAAAGGCCTGGTTCACGCCAGGCCTTATAAATTTCAAATATTTTCAGATACGCCTTATGGATTATTATGACAGAGCATAAAATTTTTATTGAATAGTATCAGTGGACGCGGCAGCCTTTTTTATGTTTTCCGCAAGTTCCAGAGCCGCCGGACTTTCTTTCCACTTTGAAAACATATCCCGCCAGACATCAAAAGGAGCGAAACCCTGATCCAGTTGGGCTTCATGCATTTGCAGCCAGGTATGAAAAAGCTGCAGATCCATCTGGAAGGTAGCGCTGGAAAGCGCTCTTTGCGCTTCGCCCTTGGGCATTTTTGTCCCATCCAGAGCTTCCATGATGTAAGCTAAAACCGCTGTCCTGGAAGTTTCAAAATCAATATTTCTTCCATTTATTTCTTTGGCAAGTGGATAAAGATCGGGATATAGTTCCTTTATTTTTTCAAGCGTTTTCTCGGGAAGCTCCATTTTAAGGCTCACCAGATCTTCCTTGCCATCTTCCGATTTTGTTTCTTCCTCTTTTATGAAATAAAAACGCATCCAGTTTTCAAACATTACCACTTCAAGAATCAGTTTCACCTCATCCTTAAAGGTAATTTTTTCTTCAGCCATAAGTCCTCCCTGCCGGATATAATTTATTGATTGAAAATTTCTTTTGCAATTAAAAAATTAATGCGGTCAAAACGCTTTTAATTTTATAAGCAGATAAATATGTACGGACAAAATGATTAATGTTAATTTTCAATGAAGCCGGTTAATCATTAAATTATATTCTCAAACCTGTTATCGCGAATTTTAAAATAAAACTGAATTTCTTCCCATGCTTGACTATATCAAAGCGCTAAATAAGGCGCAATATGAGGCTGTAACCTGTGATGCCCAATCCGCGCTGGTTATCGCCGGCGCAGGTAGCGGAAAAACCAGGACAATTGTCTATCGGATGGCCTGGCTAGCCGAACATGATGTCCCGCCGGAATCCATTCTTCTTTTAACTTTTACCCGCAAAGCCGCCAACGAAATGCTGGGCAGAGCTTCAAATCTCCTGACTCACAGTCTGTCAGGAGTTTCTGGAGGCACGTTTCATTCTTTCGCTTATGGAATCTTGCGTAGATATTCTCCCAAATGGCTAAATGGCGGCAAATTTACGCTTATGGATTCTCCTGATGTCTTGCAGGCCATACGTGACTGCAAGGAAAAACTTAAACTGGGCAAAAAAGATCCCTCTTTTCCGCGTTCACAAATGATTGCTTCCCTTTTCAGCAAGACCAGAAACAAGGAATTGTCTATTGCCGAGATTTTGCGTCGTGACAGTTTTCATCTTCTGCCCCATGCCGACGCCCTTACTGAACTTTTCAAGGAATTTTCCAGCTACAAACGTGAAAAAGCCCTGCTGGATTATGATGATCTGCTCTTTGAGCTTGAAGATCTTTTATCTTCCGATGGATATGCGTCACATAATATCCATGAGCAATATAATCATATCCTTGTTGATGAATATCAGGATACCAATCTGGTGCAGGCGAGACTGATACGCCTTCTGGCTGGATCTCCAAATAGCGGACAATTTTCCGCGCAAGTCATGGCGGTGGGAGATGAAGCGCAGTCAATATATGGCTTTCGTGGAGCCAATGTTCACAATATACTGAATTTTCCCAAAGTTTTTCCAAATACGCAAATAATTCGTCTTGAAGAGAATTACCGCTCTACCCAGCCTATACTGGATGTAGCAAATGATATTTTAAGTCATGCGCATGAATCATTCCATAAAAAGCTTTTCAGCGCCCATAAAGGCGGCGAACCTGTCCGCATCCTGACTCCCATTTCAGACAGTAGTGAAGCGCAGCTTATTGTAAAACGCATAGAAGATCTGTTGACTAATAATTTGCCTCATGAAATTGCTGTCTTATTCCGATCAGGTTTTCATTCCTATCCTTTGGAAGCAGCCCTTAAACGGGCCAAAATTCCCTTCCGTAAATATGGAGGATTACGTTTTATAGAAGCTTCCCACATTAAGGATGTTCTCTCATATGCCCGACTCGCCATAAATCCGCTCGATTTACCCGCGTTTTCAAGATTGGCAGCCATGTCAAAAGGAGTTGGGCCAAAAACTTGCCTGAAACTCCATAATCTTCTGGTCGAGGGCGATGCGGAAAAAATAAAAAAAGCCTTTGCGCGTTTTCCCGATCTTTCCGCTGATATGCGCGTCATAGAAAGCTTAAGGGATGGGAATCTCTCTCCATCCGTTTTTTTTGATCAGCTTCTGAATCATTTCAGGCCTCGTCTTGAAATACTGTATCCGGACGATTGGCCCAACCGCTTGCAGGGACTGGAAGAAATTCTCCAGCTTGCTCAAGGCTATTCCGCGCTTGATCTTTTTGTCGCTGATCTGGCTCTGGAATCGCCCGAAGATGAAGACAGCAAAAATAAAGAAAAATGTATTACCCTATCCACAATTCACTCTGCCAAAGGTCTTGAATGGAACGCCGTAATAATTCTGGATATGGTGGAAGATCGCTTTCCCTCCCGCCATTCCCAGAACAATATCGAGGACTATGAGGAAGAAAGGCGTCTCTTTTATGTTGCCTGTACGAGAGCCCGAAAGAACCTGGATATATATGCGCCGGCTACCATTTTTAATCGTGCTGAACAGGGTCAGGCAATTGTGGCTCAAAGTCCTTTTATCAGGGAAATTTCGCCTTCCTTGCTGGATCATTACAAGGAAAAATATGGCGGATTGCTTGTACATGCCAAAGAATCTGCCCCAAAAACCATTTTTCATCTGGAAATACCAGAAAAACAGGAAGAAATAATAACTGGAAAAGTTAAAACCTGTAAAACTGGCTATTGCCGGCATCGTATTTTCGGCAGAGGAAAAATTATTAAAAAAATGGAGGATGGCAAGGTTCAGGTGAATTTTCCCGGTTTCGGCTTAAAGGTTATTCTGGGCGAATATCTGGTTCCGGAGGATTAGCGATGACAAAAAGAAATCCCGCGTCAGAGGAAAGTATTCTGGCCAGCATTGATAGCCATTTTGACAACTCTTCGCATAGATTTTTATTGGGTCGTGGCGATGACTGCGCGGCTCTTAAAAATGCCCAAAATAACATTTGCATCAGCGCGGACATGTTTCTGGAAGATATTCATTTTCGCCGTTCCTATTTTACTCCAGAAGAAATCGGCCACAAGGCTTTGGCGGTAAATATTAGCGATCTGGCAGGATTTGGCGCGCGTCCTTTGGCCTTTACCTTATGTCTGGGAATACCCGAAGACATAGACATGGAATGGCTTAACAGATTTTTTTCGGGAATGTCCGCCCTGGCCAGCAAATATAGACTGCCCCTGGCTGGAGGAGATCTTTCAAAATCTGACAAACTCTATATTTCCATAAGCATTCTTGGTGAAAACCCCGACAAATGCGGATTTTTGGGGCGAGCTGGCTCAATGCCAGGAGATATCCTTTTTATCGTGGGCAATATTGGCCTGGCAAGAACCGGACTTCAGAAGCTTGAAAAAGAGGGCCGAAACGCTTTGAAAATCGCTCCGGAATCCTGCATGGCGCACCTCATGCCTTTCCCTCAAATTGAAGCGGGCCTTATGCTTTCCCGCGCCGGATATAATACCCGCCCTCCCGCGCTCATGGATTTATCCGATGGCCTGGCCCGCGATCTTCCCCGTCTTCTGGGCTGGAACGAAGAAAATAATTGTCATCACAAACTTGGAGCGAAACTGGATCTTTCTCCTCATATGCTTCATTCGGAAATTCTTGTCCATTCTGCTGAAAATGGGCTAGATCCGGTAAAGGAAGCCATATTGGGAGGAGAAGATTATGCGCTTTTAGGTTCATGCGCTCCGGATATCCTTCTGTCTTTAAGAACGGCAATTCCGCAATTGTGGAAAATCGGAGAAATTAACAATTCAGGCATGATATTATGCGGCGACGCCGATATTTCAAACCTTTCCGGTTTTGATCATTTTTCTGATAATTAAAAAACGAATTTTTACCGTAGGCCATCCGTTCTTCCACAACAAGCGCATAAATTTGCCATATAATCGAGAAGCGAATTAATCCCAATAACCTTAACAGGGACAGTCGCTGTTACAGGCGCGGTTTCATTATCTGTCTGTGGTGAAATACAAAATATATATTATCTTCAAAATTATAATTTTACTTTATCCAGAATTGGACAGGACGCCATATTGAAATGAAAGAAGACACAAGTATTAAAACCGGGCTACCAGATATTAATGAAGTTGAAGAAGCCATAAAACAAATTGCTGATATTTGTCATATAGCCTGGGAAAAGGATTTTATGGCAGGCTGGAGCGGAAATGCCAGCATTCGTCTTTTATCAAATCCCGAATTGCTTGTTATCACCGCCAAGGGTAAAACAAAGGGCCAATTAAAATCTGGTGATTATCTGCTTGTCAATTTGGAGGGAGAAAAACTTTCAGGAAAAGCCAGCGCTTCTTCCGAGAGCCGACTGCATACGATCTTGTATGAAAACTGGCCTGAAATTAATGCCATTCTCCATACCCACCCACCGTATATGCAAGCTCTGGAAATAGCTTTATATTCTGAAAGGGCGGGTTTAAAATCACCAAATGAACGCTTTTTGAATATTGAACTTCATGAAGCTTCAATATGGAGAAAGCGACTGTACTTTAGCGGGAATTTTTTTCCAGGAACTGAAGATCTGGCTGTCAGCGCAAATTATTCACTTAACCAGAATGAGGGAAAACTTTTATTTCCTTGCGCAATCTGGCTACCTTTCCACGGTTTATGCGCGGCTGGGGAAAATCTGGAAAGCTGTCTCAACCTTTCGGAAGAGCTGGAACACCTGGCAAAAGTTCAGTTATTGAGTAAAGGAATATTGTGACTATTAAATTAAATCAGTAAAACCTCTTTAAAAAGAGGCTTCGCTACACAGATATTCATAAGCAGGATTGAAAAAGAAGGGCTGGACGGCCGGCTATTCTTCAAGCCAGGCGTCATCTTCAAGCACTTTATAACCGCGCACTGTCAGATAAAAAACGCCATCTTCTTCCTCCACCTGACCAGTAGCTTCTACAGCGACATTTACTTCATCATCCAGATCAATCCCGGCGCCGCGCGGCAATATACGATATTCTATATCATCCTGCATTATTGCCACGCAAGCCTGGTGAGGATCAATATTACGCGGGAGGGCCACAACATAGCCGCTAATTGTTGCGGAACTCTTATTCATATAAACGCCTCGGGAAAGAATTTTTTTTATTTTTAATAGGGTATTTATTATCCCCTTGCAATAGTTGTTTGCGCTTCCTGATTGATAAATTGATTAATTTTTGAACTTTTCATCAGTTAGTTTATAAAGCAAGGTTTTAAAAAAATTAAGCGCGATTATCTTTGGATAGGGCCAGCAACAAATGATAATTGCCAATCTGTCAGAGCAGCGTTTGCCCTGATTGACTCTAAAAAATATTATATGCAATCCGTTAAAAACATGTTTAATCAATCGGGATAAAGTTTTACCTGCCAATGCCGAAAATTTAGCTAACAATAATATGAAAAACATTTTAAAATACTTATACAATATAATATAACACTATGTCATTATTGTAAATCCTTGATAATCTGTTCGAAAGCCGTCAATTTTCAATATCTGGTGATCATAATGTCTGAAGAACAAATTAGGGAAATACGTCATTATCTTGAATACGGCCTGGCTTTTTTTCTTATCATACCCTTTCTCTTCCTGACCAGCGCCTGCGGATTTCTACCGTTTGGCGGCGCTACGGCACAAAAATCCCTTAAAGGTTCCAGCGTCATTGAAACTGCCCAAAATCAGGTGGGCAAACGTTACCGTTCAGGCGGAGCCTCTCCCCAAAAGGGATTCGACTGTTCTGGCCTGGTATGGTGGTCATACAAACAGCATGGGATAAACTTGCCTCGCATTACCAAAGATCAGGCTAAAATTGGTAAGGGAGTTTCAAAAAAGGCGGCCAGACCTGGAGATATAGTTATTTTTCGCACGGGAAATAGTCCCAATGGCCTGCATTCCGGCTTGTATTGTGGTAATGGGGCTTTTGTCCACAGCCCTGGCAAAGGCAAAAAAGTATGTCTTGACAAACTGTCCGCGTCATATTGGAAAGATAAACTGGTGACAGTAAGACGGGTGGCAGAAAAATAGAAATCCTGATTTGGTGGGCTTCCAGAATATTTTGGAATTATGTCATAATTCAGATTTAACCCTGAACTATGACATAATTTTCAATATAGATTTATTTAAAT
>CAYNKM010000037.1:0-4768 GCA_964397795.1 uncultured Desulfovibrio sp.
ACAGTGTATTCAGGAAAGACTTACCACCGTTTCATCAATGGGAGTGTCAATTCCGGCTTTTTTAAGGGCTTCCTCTGCGACGGACTTGAGTCGCTTGCAGCAGGGCACGCTCATGCACACCAAATCAAGTGATTTAATATCCTTGTCTTTCAATGCCTGGGCAAGCCTGTCGACAAGTTTCGCGTTATCCTCCAGCTTTGGACAGGCGATTATTGGAACATGACCTTCAATAAATTTTTCATGGATGTCGGGCAGGGCAAAGCCGGAACATTGGGCGCATAGAGACACCCTGGCATTGTCCAGAAACTGGGCCTGGGGCGGCAATAGGGCAAGCTGAATCGGCCAGGAAGGCACATCCGCTTCAAGTCTGGCCTCATTGCCAGCACAAAGCGGCTTTAAGGGGGAGAGAGGACGCGCTGTTTTTGCCTTTTTCGCTTTCAGGGCCGCTTCCTCATCAAAAGCGGGGGCCTCTTTCATGGATAGCTTTAATGCCCCCTGCGGACAGTTAAGACACGCTCCCAACCCGTCGCAATATCTTTCGCTGACAAGTTTCGCTTTTCCATCGACAATCTCAAGGGCTCCTTCGGCGCAATCAGTAATACATTGCCCGCAGCCGTTGCATTTTTCTTCATCTATTTCAATAATTGGCCGTAACATATTATTCCTGATCCTGTGCTTGCAATCCGGGAGCTTTTGCCCATTGCCCTTTCAGAATGAATTTATACTGCTCCTCAAAAAGATGACGCGATTCCCTCAAGGCAAATTCCCGATTATTATCCGCGGACAGCATTGAACAGGCGGCTGCTGTCAGGATAGCGGCTATCCTGGCCGCTTCTGTTTCTGTTAATGTGGGAAAAGGTATCTTGTCCATTTGTCTCTCCTGCTATATGTCAGTCAAGAATATTTATTTCAAATTATTTTTGGCTTAAGGTCAAGTCTGTCAATTCTTCAAGAAATTACCAGCCTGCTTAAAGCGCGCGGTCAATCTGTCTGAAACTGGTTTGATAAAATCATTTCATTTGAATTATGATCTATCTTCCAATATCATACCCAAGTATATTTAACCCATTCGCTTATGATTTCAAGGCAAAACCTTGTATTATTCTGGCTGGTAGCAGTTCGGAATTCTTTTTATCGGGATATCGATGAAAATAAGTCATTTTGGGCAATATGTACCCTACATTCTTCTCATAGCCTATGTCATACTTGTCTGTTACAGTTTTAATGTTTTCAATTCCCGCATGAATTATGTTCTGGATCACCCAAGCCAGGTTATTTCCAATGCCCGGGCAATCCGTTCCCGGCTGGGGGAATTGCAGCATATCCTGCCGGGTCTTATGGCCACTCCCAATATCACTTATGAACAAATCCTGGATATACTCTCCCATCAGGAAAAAAATCAGGATCGGAATTTTAAATCCATTGACGGCCGTTTTATGGGGGACAGGGATTATGTGGTCATGCTGGAAGACTCTTTTAAACAATTGAGGGCCGAGTACCGTGAGGCAGTAAAATCACTTATTGGAAATGAAGATTATAATCAGGCAATAAGGGTATATAATAAGTCAATTTCACCTTATGTTGAAAAAGTTCATTTTATTCTGGGCGAGATAATTGAGGATGCGGAGTACCGGATAGGGCTTGAACGGGAAAAGACAAATCGGGATATGACCATAAATATATCTGTGACTATCCTGATGGGATTTCTGATCTCCTTTACCATCCTGATTACCAATGTAAAAGTCAGAAGAAAAACAAGACAGCTTGAAGATCGGGAAAGACTGTTTGATCAACTGTCAAAAAATGTGGATGAGACTTTTATAATTGGCTTTAATGATAGTAATTTCGGCTATGTCTCTCCCAATAGCCAGCGACTTATGGGGATTGATTCGGAGTTGATAGCCCAGGATCCTCAAAATTTATACAATTTCCTTCAGGAAAAGGATGCGGAATGGCTTAAGGAAACGCTTAATGCGCCGTCGGGAGGACGAAAACTGGCTGAAAGAACTGTAATGGTGGAAAATGGCAGCCGGGTATTCAAGATTAAAGTGTATCCAATAAGAGATAATTCGGTAAAACGCTATATAGTCGCTCTGGAAGACATGACCGCGGAATTCCAGAAGCAGCAGGCATTGAGTGACGCCCTGGAAACTGCCCATTCCGCAAGTATCGCCAAGAGCTCGTTCCTTGCCCATATGTCTCACGAGATCCGGACCCCCATGAATGCGATCATAGGCATGACAACCATCGCTTTAAGCAAAATAAATAACCAGGAGCGGGTTCTGGATTGTCTGGGGAAAATTGGCGAATCTTCGCGTCACTTATTAAGTCTGATTAATGATGTGCTGGATATGTCAAAAATAGAATCCGGCAAGCTTTCAATTAATCAGGAATCTTTCAACTTGCCCAATAGTATTCATAATATAGATGATTTGGTTCGTCCGCAGGCGGAGAGCCGTAATCTTGAATTTGAGATTTATCAGCAGGAAGTTGACGAGGAGCAGCTGATAGGTGATCCCCTGCGTCTTAATCAGATTCTCCTCAATCTTCTTTCCAACGCCCTGAAATTTACTCCGGCGGGAGGAAAGATAAGCCTTACCATCCGGCAGATTTACAAGAAAAAAGGCAAGGTGCGTCTTGAATTCACCATTGCGGATACCGGCATTGGCATGAGCCAGGAATTTCTGGAAAAACTCTACACTCCATTTGAGCAGGCGTCTTCCTCCACGGCCAGTAAATATGGCGGCACAGGACTTGGCATGTCCATCACATTCAATATGGTAAGCCTGATGGGCGGAAATATCACGGTAGATACCAGGGAAGGCGCCGGCACAAGTTTTCGTGTGGAATTGCCTTTCTCCTATGAGAAAAAAACTGAAGAACATACTGAAACCCTGCCTGACTTGCGCATACTTATTGTGGATGATGATGTGGGAACATGCGAGCATGCCGCAGTGCTACTTGATAAAATGGGCTTTAAAGCGCGCTGGTGCACATCCGGACGGGAAGCTATTGAAATTGTCAAGGAGGCTCATAGCGCGGGCGTGCCCTATGACGTATGTTTCATTGATTGGAAAATGCCAGAACTGAACGGCGCCGAAACTGCCAAAACGATGAGGGAAGAAGTTGGCGATGATTTATTGATTATCATCATTAGCGCATATGACTGGACGCCCATTAAAGATAAGGCCCGGGAAGCGGGAGTCACCGATTTTGTTTCCAAGCCTTTTTTCGCTTCCACCCTGTTTAATGTGCTTTTGTCCACAACCCGTAAAATAAGGCGGCCAGAAGAATTGCCGGCGGAAAATACGGTGTATGATTTTGCGGGTAAACGTATTTTACTGGCGGAAGACAACGATTTTAATCGTGAGATAGCCCAGGAATTTCTGGATATGGTCAACGCCAGCGTTGATAATGCTGAAAATGGCCAGGAAGCCCTGGAAAAATTCGGGGCGTCTCCGCCAGGCTATTATGATTTGATCCTCATGGATATCCAGATGCCCAAAATGGACGGATATGAAGCAACTCGCGCGATAAGGGCTCTGGATCATCCAGATGCGGATAAAATTCATATCCTGGCAATGACTGCCAATGCCTTTAGCGAGGATGTGGCCAATGCTGTCGCGGCGGGCATGAATGGGCACATTGCGAAACCGATTGAGGTGAATCAGCTTTACCGGCTCATCCAGACCCATCTGGAACTTTATAAAAAAGAAAGGACGGGGCAGTGAAAGGTCTAATTAAAGAAGCATGACTATTGTTCCCGCCGTAATCAGAATACCCCCGAGAATGGTTTTCAGGCTCAGGCTTTCATCAAGAAAGATGAAGGCAAGAAGCATGGTTATGGGAACACTTAATTTGTCGATGGGAGCGACTTGGGCCACTTCGCCCAAATCAAGCGCCTTGAAATAAAAGAGCCAGGAAAATCCCGTAGCCAGGGCGGATAGGAAAAGGAAGAAAATGCCATTTAATGAAATTGAGCCAATTTGCCTGACTGCTCCGGAAAAAATACATATTCCCCAGACCAGTACAAGAATAAAGCTTACCCTTATCGCGGTGGCAAGATCGGAATTAATTTCTTTCACTCCGACTTTGGAAAAAATCGCGGTTAGGGCCGCGCAAAAGGCGGAAAGTAGAGCGTAGTATTTCCACATAAAACTATTATTTTTAATTATTAATGAAAAAACGCCATCCAGGATGACGTTTTTTCAAGAAGTATCAAGATATTTATTTTATGAGAATTGAGAGTTTTTAGCCGGGATAATTTGAATCGTCAAAAGATACTGTTTTGTCGTCTCTCATTTCCAGACCATAAGCCTGTTCCAGACCTTTTTCCAGAACCTGTTTGAAAGTTGTTCCTTCCGGAACCTCATACTCATCCTTGTTTATGCCCAGTTTCGCAAAAATGGCTTCAGCGGTTTTCTTTCCATCCGCAATCTGCTGTTCATTCCTGCTAATTCCTTCCAGCCCGAGAAGATCCAGATAAGCAAGCATTTTGGCCGCGAATTTATCCTTTGGATCTGAAACGGTTATATTATCCTTGTCTTTCTTGATTGTCATGCCGCTTGCCTTGTTAAGCATAAAACGCACAGCCGGCAAATCCTGCTTCTGAACATTGATGCCCATCAAACCCGGAAACGCGTAGGCCGCGGCAATCAGGACCTGGGCTTTGGCGTCTTTTTTCTGGGCCGCCTTGCTTATATATTTGAGCGCCTCGCTTTTTGAAGCTGTAACCCCGTTACCGGTAAGGTAGATAATACCCAGTTTG
>CAYNKM010000037.1:4778-9488 GCA_964397795.1 uncultured Desulfovibrio sp.
CCTTCCGCCGCGTCTTTTTTAAGATTGTTCAGGGCGTCATCTCCTGATACCGAATATTTGGCATTGACTTCAGCATTGGCGGAGCTGACGCTTATAAATGTGCCAAGAGCAAAAATGACTACGGCCAGAAGAATACGTTTGAGAAAAATACTCATTTTGAATCCTCCACAAGATTTTTCTTAAGGCATATAAAAAGTCCGCATTATGATCAGAACGCTATTCAGATGGGAGTATTGAACTTTATTTCTGAATATCAGACATATCGGTAGCAGGTAGAATATTACTTATGGTTGAAGCGTAAAGCAAGAAATTTATAGTATGATTTGTTTCGCGGACTGCCGTTTCAGGTTTTTTAAATGAAAAAGGTATTTCCTGCTTTCATTTAATAGTTTGGCATGCTTGTGAAGCCAAAAAAGCGGAAATACCTTGCAAGGGACTTTGGTTATTCAGTGATTTTTTAAATTAATCCTCGCCTTCGCTATGGGCCTGTTTTCCGGCGCCCTTAAGTCCATACATGGTGGTGGAACCTGAAGACCAGTACTCCATGGTTCCATCTTCAATAAGAGCTGTGAGTATCTTTTTTATTTCGCGGAGTTTTTTATCGGGAAAAAGGGGCTCAAAGTCTTTCATATAATATTTGGACTTGCCACCGCCTTTCATTTTCCCTTCCAGGAAAGTTACGACAATTTCTTTTTCTTCCGGTGTGCATGTAGAAGCCATGACAACTTGCTCCTGTCTCTATTAAATTTCTTTATGGTCCAATTTCGGAAAATTATATGGGAAAGCCAATAGCCATTCCTGTCCAAAGCCCGGCTAAAAAGCCGGGCAGTATGGACTAGAACTTGAATTGGGTTGATTGACGCCAGCTATAATATGCCGATTCCCTGAAATCATCTATAAGATGTTCTGTAAAGGGCAAATCGGTGATCTTGAAAAACTGTTCCCAGCCTATGCGATCGATCCATTCTCCCATACGTTCGTATTTGCGCGCGTTTTTAGCATACACATCTACGAGATGCTTTACTGTTTTTGTCAATTGCGGCCAGCGGGGAGGCTCATTGGGAATATAGGCCACGACAACCTTGGAGAAGCCAGGCCAGGCATTGCGGTTGGAAACCTTGCCGCCAACCATAATGGCGATACCGTCGCTTTCACCGTCCGCAATAGGCAGCGCGGGACACATGGTGTAGCAGTTGCCGCAATACATGCAGCGATCATCTTTAATGGCAAGGGAGTTGACCTTTTTGCCGTCAAATTCTGCTTTGGTGGGACGGATGGCGGCGGTTGGGCAGGCCGCGACAGCAAGGGGAATTTCGCAGAGAGCGTCCACCCATTCCGTGTCGATCATGGGAGGCTTGCGGTGAATGCCCACCATACCGATATCGGAACAGTGCACAGCGCCACACATGTTGATACAGCAGGCAAGGGCCACCCTTACCGGAGCCGGCATACGCATATTGCCGAATTCTTCAAACAGCTCGTCCATGACGGCCTTGACCGGTCCCAGCGCGTCTGTGGCAGGGGTATGGCAGTGTATCCAGCCCTGGGTATGAATTATATTGGTAACGCTTGCGCCGGTACCGCCCACAGGGAATTTATGCGAGCCGCCCAGGGCAAACTTGCGGGAATTCAGGTCTTCTTTCAGAGCCTTCATGGTCTCTTCATCAGTACACATGAATTCAATATTGTTTCTGGTAGTAAAGCGGACATATCCGCCGCAATATTTGTCAGCGATATCGCAGATTTCGCGGATATGGGTAATGGACATTGTACGGGCGCTGCCCACGCGGACGGTATAAACCCTGTCGCCGTTCTCCGCCACATGAAGCAGGACTCCCGGTTCAAGAATTTCGTGATATTTCCATTTGCCGAAATTCTTCGCGATAACCGGCGGGAAGTAGTCACTATATTTATGGGGGCCGATATCAGAAATACGGCCTTGCATGGGATTTTTCGGATCGTAGCCTGTTGAGATGAATGCCATGTCTGTATTCTCCCTTGATAACTAGCGTTGATGGCGCTGGCGATATTCCTGAATATTGCGGGACCAGCCGCCGGGTACTTCGGATTCCTTGAAGAAGATGCAGGGATTTGTGCGCGGATGCTTGACCTGACAAGGCTGCGCTTCAACTTCGGTCGCTTCAAGAAGCTTCTGGAAGGAAAGCCTTTTCATTGTTTCGCCTACCCGCTCGCGGTTTTTGCCTTCTTCCATCCACCAGTCCCAGATTTTTTCAATTACTTCCTTGATTTCGTCATAGGGAGCTTCGGTGGAAATAAACGGAATGAGGACAGAACCAAGCTGGGCGCCATCCACAACGGGGGCTTTCGCGCCAATGAGAATGGTCGCGCCGCGTTCGTCGCCAATACGCAAGGCCCTGGGCATTACATTTATACAGTGCATGCAACGGGTGCAGTTCTTGTTGTCAATGCTTAGTTTTTTGCCGTCCCAGGACATGCATTTGGTCGGACACCTGTTGACCACTTCATCCTCAATGCTGAATGGTCCCCAATCCTTGCCACTGTGGGCGCCAGCATTGGGAGGATATTTGCCGGCCACATATTCTCCTACCGCTTCCTGATCAATTTTAATATCATCCTTCCAGGTGCCAACGACGGCAAAATCGGATCTTGCCATAGCCGCCACGCAGCCGTTCGGGCAGCCGTCAAATTTGAATTTAAATTTATAGGGAAATGCGGGCCGGTGCAATTCATCCTGATAGTCCTGGGTCAGGACATAACACATATCCTGGGTGTCATAACAGGAGTATTCACAGCGGGAAAGGCCCATGCAGGCGGCGGGAGTGCGCAGGTTGGAACCCGATCCTCCAAGATCATTGTGCATCTCATGCGTCAGCTGCCAGAAAATTTCTTCAAGCTGTGGCGTCTGTGTGCCCAGAAGGACTATATCGCCTGTGGAGCCGTGCATGTTGGTCAGGCCGGAGCCACGAAGATCCCAGATATCGCAGAGTTCGCGCAGGAATTTGGTGTTATAGAATTTGCCTGAAGGCTGGGCGACGCGCATGGTATGGAAGGCGGCAATACCGGGGAATTTTTCCGGAGAATCACTATAACGGCCAATGACACCCCCGCCGTACCCAAAGACGCCTACTATTCCGCCGTGTTTCCAGTGAGTTTCTTTTTCCTTATAGGAAAGCTCAAGCTGGCCCAGTAGATCCTCAAGGGTATCTACCGGCAACTGAAAATCCAGATGATTCGGATTTTCTTCACGCATTGCGGACTCCTGTTTGATATCCGCAACAAAGCTCGGCCAGGGGCCGTTCTCCAGCTCATCCAGCAAGGGAGTTTCAAATTTAGCCATTACCATTCCTCCACTGTTTGTATTTGCAATGCGCATGGGTGATTAGAATGTGGAATCTGGAATCCGTATTTCAGTCTGCCGGATTCGGAAACGCCTTGACACAAACCCTTATTTTACGAGGCGGGGAAAGGCGTTATTCCGTATCTTCCCAAATTTCGGCTCAATGTATGTTTTCATAAAAACGGAACAAACGCGAGGCTTTCCACGCTTTCCAAATAATCCACAGGGTATAATGCAGTCTTTTTTTTTATAGATTATTTTTTACAAACTTACAAGCATGACTTATAAGATTACGATAAAAATTTTAAAGTACCCTCTTTATTTTACGCGTCCAATACTTATATTGAAAAAAATACGCCAAAAATCATCTATCCCGTATTTTCCCGATATGGACGCTTTATACATCTATTCATCAGATCTTTGCCAGTCCTTCTGATTAATTTCATTTGGCGGCGATCTTCCAGTTTTCCGATATATATTGTATAAAATTTTTCATAAGGAGAAAAATATATGGGTTTATTGGCTGTTATTTATCTTGCGGGAGGGTGTTTCTGGGGCGTTGAAGAATATTTTTCGCGTATTCCTGGCGTTGTTGAAACCAGCGTGGGTTATGCCCAGTCCAGGGTGGCGAATCCGGATTATCGCACAGTCTGCTCCGGCCGCACAGGGGCCGCTGAAACTGTCAAAATAGTTTACAATCCCGCCAAAGTTTCCCTCGCGACGCTTATTAATCAGTATTTCAAGATAATTGATCCACTATCCCTGAATAAACAGGGAAATGATGTCGGGACTCAATACCGCACAGGTATTTATTATACCAATCCCGCGGAAAAAGAGGAATTGCAAAAACTTCTGGATGATGAAAGCAGAAAGCTCGGCAAACCGCTCGCTGTTGAACTTGAGCCGCTGGAAAATTATTATCCAGCAGAGGAATATCATCAGGCCTACCTTAAAAAGAATCCTGGCGGTTACTGCCATATCAGTTTTGAAAGCCTGAAGGATCTCGACAAGGGCGTTTCCGAAAAGACTTATAAAAAGCCGGATGAAAGCAGTTTGCGAAAAAATTTAAGCGCGCAGGAATTTCATGTAACCCAGGAAAACGGCACCGAGCCTCCTTTTACAGGCCGTTACTGGAATAATCATGAGCCAGGCATCTATACGGATGTGGTTTCCGGTGAACCGCTTTTTGTTTCTTCCGACAAATTTGATTCCGGCACAGGCTGGCCAAGCTTTACAAGGCCTGTTAGCCCTGACGCTCTTATTGAAAAAAGGGATTCCAGTCACGGAATGCAGAGGGTGGAAGTAAGGAGCGCGGGCGCGGATTCGCATTTGGGACATGTCTTTAATGACGGGCCGGTCTCAAAGGGCGGTTTGCGCTATTGTATCAATAG
>CAYNKM010000038.1:0-9462 GCA_964397795.1 uncultured Desulfovibrio sp.
TTGTTCAGTTCAAAGGTTGAATAGTCAATCCTGTATATGCTCCATAAATAAAAGATCTTTCAGGTATAATCAGGAATAAAAAATTAAATTGAGACACTATTTATCTGACAGAACTTTCCCTGTCGTGAAAATCTCGTCATATGTGCAGGTCCCAGGTTCAAGATTGTCGCCCTCCATACTGTCCGGCATCCAGTCCATTTTAACTTCGTAGGTAATGGAAACCCTTTTTCCGGGTTCTGTCCCAAAAAGTTTTTCCACTTTCTCCTCATTTGCCAGTATTGAGTCTTCAAAGCCGTTATCCAGTTTGAAAGAAAGATGGCAAAAATCGCCGCAGACCACACCTTGATAAATGCCCTGGACAGTTTCAGTTCTAATCAGGGTTTCAGGGCAGTCTTTGGCCTTATCTATTGTCTGGCAAGTCAGACTGGCCTGATCAAGTTCCGAATAATATTCTCCCCTGGTAAAAACCGCGTTGAATTTGGCGATTCGGTTATTTTGAAAATTTTCTCTCAAGCAGGATTCAAGCTGCCTGTTTTTTTCCACTGTTGACACATGGCCAATATTAAGCAGGGGTCGATCATTCACGGTGAGAACCCAGGTCGGTTCTCCGCTTATCAATTTAATTTCAGGTTTTCCGTAAAGGACAGAAGTCTAAGTAGCGGCGTAAATTGGGGAAACTGTCATAAAGACAGCTAAAATAATTAAAAGCGATATTCTCATTTTTCCTCCCGTACATATGGAAGAAGATAGTATGATTTATATACGGGTTAATCAAGTTAAACCCAAATTCGTTATTAAAAATATATAAAACAAAGGCAATGGCGATCCCATCCGGATTTTTTATTTCCCTATTTTAATAAATGCGCGCGCGATTTATGGGCGGATAGAACAAATCTGACTATTCAGGGTTTTCGGCTGGATATGCTCGCTTCAATTGGGAAATATTCCGCTTTTTCATATCATCGGGTATTATTTTGCCTCTGGGAAAAGTTTCAAAATCGGGATCATGATAATATCCCATACTGCCCAGGAGATCTCCGGCATAGGCTATCATTGCCGCATTATCAGTACAGAGGAGGGGGGAGGGAGCAAGAAACCGGAGGTTTCTTTCCCGCGCCAGTTTTGCAACTTTGGATCGCACAGCGCTATTTGCGGCCACCCCTCCCGCGAGCCATATATGCTGACATTCGGGATATTGATTCAGGGCGGAAGCCAGTTTGCGATAGAGAATATCTGAAATGGACTTGTTGAGCGATAAACAGAAGGAAGAAAGATCCCTATTGTGATTTGGACAGGATTTATCGGTCAATTGGGGATTATTTTTAATGATAAGGGATGCGGCGGTCTTAAGGCCGCTGAAGCTGAAATCCAGGGTTTCCGGATAGGGCAGTGGCAGGGAAAACGAAGAATTTTCCGCCTGCTGGGCCAGCAAATCGAGGCTTTTGCCAGCCGGGTAGGGAAGATTCAGCAGATGACCAATTTTGTCATAAGCTTCTCCTGCTGCGTCATCAAGGGATCGTCCCAGCAGGATAAAATTGTCGGGAGCGTTAATTTTATAAAGGCGGGTATGGCCGCCTGAAACAAGAAGGCCGATTGCGGGATATTCAAGATTGTGCTCCAGGCCGCAAGCGAGCAGATGCGCATGCAGATGATTGACGCCAAGAACAGGAATATCCAGTGATAGCGCGAGCGCCTTGGCAAAAGCGGTGCCGACTAAAAGACTTCCCAAAAGTCCGGGTCCGCGGGTGACGGCGACAAGATCCAGATCCTGGGGTTCTACAGAATTTCTTTTAAACAAAACATCAAACAGGGGCGCGATGTGACGATAATGTTCCCGCGAAGCGAGTTCAGGAACGACGCCTCCAAAAATGGCATGGAGATCTGTCTGGCTGGCCAGAACCTGATCCACAAATTTGCCATCCCTTACAAGCGCAAGGGCGCATTCGTCGCATGAACTTTCAATTCCAAGAGTAAGCATGGATATAATGGGAAAGCATGTAATAAAGTATTACATGCTTTCATATTTTTAAATTGATTTATTAAATAATCTGGAGCGGGAGGTAAAATTTAATTATATTTGGCATAAATTTTTTCCACAGCTTCAACATCTTTTTTTGACCCTATGAAAAGAGGGGTGCGGCAGTGAAGCTTGTCCGGGACCTTGTCCAGGATACGCATCCGGCCATCAGAGGCTTTGCCGCCTGCCTGTTCCGCAAGGAATGCGAGGGGATTTGCTTCGCACATAAGGCGCAATTTGCCATTGGGTTTATGTTTTTCGGCGGGATACATATAAATTCCGCCTCGCAACAGTGTGCGGTGAAAATCCGCGACAAGCGCGCCTACATAACGGGAAGAATAGGGCTTGCCGTCAATGCTTTCCGTATCATGAAACCAGTTTACCGCTTCTTTCGCCGCCTTGTCCCAGTAGCGTGAATAACCCTCGTTGACAGAAAAAATCCGGCCCTGTTCGGGGATTTTCATATCAGGATGGGAGAGGAGAAATTCTCCCACGCCAGGATCAAGCGTGAAACCATGGACACCCTGGCCTGTGCTCATTACCAGCATTGTGGAAGGGCCATACAGGATGTAGCCCGCTCCCACCTGCTGGGTTCCAGGCTGCAGGACTTCTTCAATATGGACTTCCCCGGTATTCCCCGCGGGACGGCGTAAAATTGAAAATATTGTGCCGATATCCACATTTACGTCTATATTTGAGGAACCATCGAGAGGGTCAAAAATAAGTATATAGTCTCCGCGTGGAAACTCTGGCCCTACGCGAATAAGATCTGCCTCTTCTTCAGAACTCATGGCGCAGACGGCGCCGCTGCGCTCCATCCTGTATAGCATAATCCTGTTGGCAATTTCATCCATTTTCTGGACATCTTCACCCTGTATATTAACTTCTCCCGTTCCTCCGAGAATATCCAGTAAACCCGCCTTTTTAACTCTCTGGGCAATAGATTTGCCCGAAAGAATGAGGTCATGAAGCAGGCCGGTAAATTGTCCGGTTGCCTGGGGAGTCTGTTTCTGGTTAAGAAGCAGATGTTCTGTAACTGTAATGTCAGGCATAATGAACTCCTGGATTTTAGATTTATAAGAAAGTAAATAACTTAATCACTATTTTCCGCGTCTTCGCCACCAAGCGGCTCTTCAAGAGTAATGGGGGGTGTGTCGGCCGCTGGACTTGGCGATGTTTCAGCTGGCGCGGTTGATGGCTGGGCAGGAGCGCTTTCCGGTTCAGTGGGCGGAGGTCCAAACGGACTTGGTCTGGTAAAGGTTCGTTCTTCCTGCGCCGGCTGCTCTTCTTCCTGGGGCGGACCAAAGGGGCTGGGTCTGCGCATAGGGGATATGGGCGGTGCTGCTTCTTCAGGTTCGTCCGGAATTATGATTGGGGTTTGTCTTTGCGGAGTTCTGGGACGTTGAACCCGCTGAACTTCCACATTCTCTCCTTCCAGCTGCCTTTCTTCAACATGACGGGCAGATCGGCTTTGCCCGCCTTTCAGGAGAACGCTTTCCCTGCTTCCCGGCTGAATTTCATTGGGCGAAGGCCGGCTGTCCTGTGCCGTGCGGACTTCCGGCCCAGGCTCTTCCTGAAGTTCGGGTTGAACCTGATCTTGTGGCGTTTCTTCTGTGGATTGGGCAAAGGTTATATCCTGCGATTGCTCCTTGCTCTTCCGTTCGGGAAGATCAGGAGGAGGCATTTTTTCCCTTTCTTTTGGAAAATAGGCATAACCCTGTTCTATTCCCCCGTTGCCTTCGGGGAAATTGCCTTTTTCGGGAATCGCGAAGACCAGCGGGAGATTGCCCAAATAGCGTATCACATAAATAAATGTGCCATTGGAGTTGGTACATGTTCCGGCTGTGCTCTCATGCGCCACCTTTGACCAGTCAACCCCCGCCAGCGGAGTGGCTGCAAAATCATATTTTCCAGGCCAGAGCAGGGCATTCGGGGCAAGAATAACAATATCCTGGGGATTTTTGGAAAAGCTCATGATGGAGCGCATATCAAAATAGGCGACAACTATTCCGAGAAAGTCAACTCCATCGTAAATGGGCGTTGCAAGCATAATTTCCGGTCCAAGAGGACTGGGTTGTATATCTGTGCGCAAAGCCCTGCTGCTCTGTTTTTTATCCTCATATAGGAGAGGGTTGAAATCGAGATCCTTCATGGAGTCTGGCGGCTGCTGACCAAGAATTGTGCCATCATATTTTATACCGGCAAAACCATTTAACCAGGGGAACTGGTTAAAAAGCTGATCCAGCCATTCCTGGGTGGGAGGCCTGTCTGCATTTTGCATGGTTCTTTCCAATTTGGCCAATTCAACATCTATGCCCTGCATATCGCGTGACAAGGCAAGTGATTCATCGGGCAGATCCGCCTTGTTTTCGTAATCAACGCTGGCAGGCTGGCTTACATAAGTATTCCATAGCCCTTTTGTTGACTTCCAGACATCCTTGACTGGCTGATATTTGGAGCAGCCAAAAAGGGCTGGCAGAAAAAATATCAAGAACAGTTTATAGAATTTTTTCACCTTTTCAGTCTCTCCTGACAATTTCAAGAATATATTAAGTCCAATTCGCCACCAGATTATTCTTATTAAAAAAGAATACAAATTATTTCAAGAAAGCTGGTTTAAGCAATGCTGCCACAAGAAAAATTAATATAAAATTGTGCTTTAAGGCAAGAAGTCCGCAAGCGGAAAACCGGTTGCGGACCCGAAAAACAGATTGGGCGGAGTGATTAATTATCGTTATTTAACTCAATTGTTGTAAAGACAAATTACTTTTAAAAATAAAAATTTATGTTTCAATAATATAAAAAGTGAATTACGCCTTATAAATTAAAGTTTTTTGAAAAAGGGAGTCTGGGGGATTGCGTAGTCATTAGCAGATTGCTGCTTACGGATACGGCGTACCCCTTGCGGGTAGAAAACTTTTGTTCACAAAAGTTGTCATCCCCCAGAAATATCAACAGTGCGGTTAAATATAGCCTTAATTATTTATTCGGGCCTGAACGCCACGAGCAAGAGATTCCAGGATGCCCAGAAGCCTTTCCTTGTTGTGAACAGGAGCGGGCTCTTCTTCCGGTTCGGGATTAATCGCGGCCAGCTTTTTAAGTTCGGCAAGCCTTTTTTTCATATTTTTTAATTCTTTCGCATTTTTTTCAGAAGTCATCAGTTCCTGATAAATTTCAATGGCCTCCTTGTAATCGCCCTGTTCGGCGAGAACTTCCGCCATGGAACGGGTCCGTACAGAAAGGCTTGCCGAAGCTTCGCCCTGTCCTTCTGTCTGGACATTTTCTTCCTGATTTTGCAAATCTTCTTCAGGTAAAAGGGTAACCGGCTCCGAAATTGTTATGGGAGTTTCCTCCGGGGTGGGAATGTCCTGTCCAGATATTGATATGGTTTCCAGAGCATCAATTACCTCTTCCTGTTCTGGAATTGACACTTCCTGTTCCCACTTGATATCCCCGGCTTGAGTTTCACTTGATACTTCCACAGTTTCTGTCGTCATATTCTCTGAAGCGGGATCAGGGAGAGATTCCAGATCAACGGCCGCGCCGGTATGCGGAATGCTTATTTCCACTTGTGGTTCAGGCGTGGCGGTGGTTTTTGCTTCCTGAACAGGTGGTTGAATCTGGCTTTTTTCCGCCTGGGCCATATGCTGTTGCGAAGTTTCCTTCTGATGGTTTTTAACAATCTGGGCCAGACCAAGGTCAAGCGCTTCGCTAATTTTTATAGGCCCTACCAGAAAGTGCGCGGCGAGAAAGCGGATTATGGAAGCGGTGTCTTCTTCTCCTGGTTCAGAAGCCAAACAAACCGCCCACGCCTGCCAGAAGCCGGCGTAGCCCGCAAACATTTTACTCAATCTGGCAATCTGCTTTGAACACGCTTCCTGTTGACCATTTTTATACATAAGTTCAATCAGAAAAAGACGGGCCTCCATAAAATCAGGGTGCCGTTCAAGACCTTGCTCCAGAACCTCGATTGCCTTTGCGGTTTCATTGTTATTTACAAGCAATTTGGCAAGAGGAAAGAAGACCTTTGAATTTGGTTCCAACTCCAGCACTTCCCTATACCATTCAATTTTTTCCACCATGAGTTTTTGCTTCCATTTGTTTGGTTGGAGTGGCAAAAATATAAACTATTTCGTTATCCCTCAAATAATGCAATTTTTGTCTGACTATTTTTTCCACATATTGGGGATCAGACTGGATCAATCTGATATCCCTGCTCAATGCCATGTTTTCCGCATCCAGATTTTTAATTTGTTCCTGCAGGGAGGCATATTGGGCTTTCAGATTTTTGAATTCCATCAGGCCGGTTGGCCCCCAAATCATTTTACTCATAAGGGCTATATTTATGATGCCCAAAATAAGGAGTACGGCAACTTTCCAGAACATTATTGGAGGATACCCCTCTGAACATGTATTGGAGTTAATTGGGACAATTCGGAAAGAACAATGACTGTGACATTTTCCATCCACTGCACTTCTTCCTCGGCAAGCTCTATCTGGTCAATATGGGAGAGAAAGGATTTAATTGAGGTGAACTCCATATCGAAGCTGTTCTCGCCATTTTCATGCATGGAAGGCTCAAGCTCAAGGATGGTCTGGAGGCAATTTTTAAGGCGAATCTGGAGGTTGCTCATGAAATTTACCAATAATCCCCTTTATGTTAATCCCCTTCATGCGGTATGCTTATATACATATCGGCAATAATTGATTCCAGAATAGATCGCGACGAACATTGAAATATATAAAAGTACTTCCCCAACAGGCCAGACCTCATAACCAAAAATGGGGTAGTGCAAGGTTAAGGGAATAATCGCGCAAATCTGGAGGACTGTTTTGGCTTTTCCGAAGCGATCTGCGGCAAGGACAATACCTTCGTCAATGGCCATCGCGCGCAGGCCAGTAATGAGCAATTCGCGGCAGACAATGACAATTACCACCCACGCGGGAGCCCAGTCCAGATAGACAAACATGATAAGGACGGAGCAAATCAGGAGTTTGTCGGCCAGCGGGTCAAGGAATTTGCCCATACTGGAGACCATATTGTATTTACGCGCTATATAACCGTCGAGCCAGTCCGTTATGGATGCGAAAATAAAAATGAGGGCGGCAATAATGCATACAAATGGACCAGGGTAATAGAGCAATATGATGACGAGGGGGGTAAGCATAATGCGCAAAAGTGACAATTTATTGGCAAGATTGAGCATACTAATTTACCAGCGGACAAGTTTTAAGGATAATTTGCATAAATCTGCCAGGGAAAAAAACATAATACGCCTAATCAGGATAAATTTTCCAGACTATTGTCACATGCTTTCACAATATTATTTGCCAAATTAAGGAAAGCTTCTTTTGCGGGACCATTTTTTTCCAGATAGACAACAGGAACGCCCAAATCCGCGGCGACAACGGCCGCGGGATCAAGGGGAATTGATCCCAGGAAGCGGATCTTGCAGTTTTTGGCCAGTTCCTCTCCTCCTCCCTTTTTAAAGATCTCTATTTCAACGCCGCAATTGGGGCAGAGAAGTCCGCTCATATTTTCAACGAGTCCAAGAATTGGCGCATCGGTATATTTGAGAAAATTTATCGCCTTCCGGACGTCCGCCAGAGATATTTCCTGGGGTGTCGTCACAACTATCGATTGCGCGTCGGGAATACTTTTCAGGACTGTCATATGCTCATCGCCAGTGCCTGGAGGGGAATCTATAAAAAGATAGTCCAGATCTCCCCACATCACGTCAGAAAGAAACTGGCGTATGGCGGCCGCTTTTTTAGGGCCTCTCCAGAGGATGGCCTGATCCTTGTCCTGAAGGAAGGTGTCCATGGATATTACAGACAGATTATCATTGTATTTGGCCGGAATCATCTTGCCAGTTTTGGGATCCACTTCAACAGTTGAATTGAGCGCGAGGAGATTCGGGATGCTTGGCCCATGCAAATCAACATCCAGAATGCCCACCTTATATCCCTTTTGCGCCAGCGCGGCCGCGGCGTTGACAGTTACTGAACTTTTGCCCACGCCACCCTTTCCGCTCATTACAAAAAGCTTGTTTTTGATCCTGTTTAAAGTTTTAGCTATCTCCTTATCCTGTTCAGCAAAAGGATCGCGCGAATTGCAATCTCCTCCTGGCGTTCCGGCGTGAGAACAGGAAGAGGAAGAAGAACAAGAAGAGCAGTCTGCCATATTATCTCTCCAGAATTATTTGGGTAAAAAATTGCGATTGCCTGGTAATTTTAACCAAACCAGCCGTGATTGCCTACCAGATTAACAAATGCGGCAGAACCGAGATCTTCCTGAACGATACCTTTTCTGGTATTACAGATGCGGATAAGGCGCTGTGTTCGCTGCTGATTTCCTACCGGAATAACCAGTATTCCTTCACAATCAAGCTGGCTCACAAGAGGCGGAGGAATTTTGGGTCCGCCTGCCGAAACCAAAATTCTTTCAAATGGCGCCGCGGTTGACAAGCCGAGGGTGCCGTCTCCCATTTGCACATGAATGTTTCTGAAAGCCAGATTCTTAAGTCTGGAACGTGTGGAATTACAGATTTCACTTATTCTCTCCATTCCAAAAACAATGCAGCCCATCGCGGCGAGGATGGCGGCCTGATAGCCTGAACCGAGTCCTATTTCAAGAACCCTCATTCCGGGCGAGACTTTCAACGCCTGGGTCATGCGGGCTACCATATATGGCTGGGAGATAGTCTGGCCCCGTCCGATAGGCAAAGGCGTGTCGTCATAGGCATGGGCGCGGAAAGCTTCCGGAACAAAAAGATGACGCGGCACATTGCTCATTGCCTCAAGCAAAAGAGGGTCGCTTATACCTCTTTCTTCTATTTGTTCGCGGACCATACGCCGTCGTAATCTTGAAGGGTCTATTGTCCTGACGCCTGGAGCGGGTGGATTTTGACGCTGGTAAAATGGAGAATAAGAAGAAGTGTAATTCATTCGATAAAAAAAACCGATTTTAAGCTATAAGTCAATATTTAAGAAAAGGACAGGAGACAGTTTAAACATCGCGAGCAAGCGAATGGTAATAAACAGACAAATTTTGGCGCAGAGTTTGCATATGAGTGATGTAAATTTGAAAGTTTTGGCGCTCCAGATGTGAGAGGCCTGGAATAAAGGAGAAATTATGCAAGACGCAATGTTTAGTGGCCTTTTCGGTGCGCTTACAACCGAACATAGAATGGGAATTATAGCCAATAATTTGGCTAACGTGAATACACATGGTTTCAAGCGCCAGACGCTGGCTTTCAAGGACACCATGGCTTCTTATGCCCATGATGAACTTCGCGAGCCATTAATGCATCTTAGATCTGATCCTCTTTTTCCAGAGGCAAAAAATGTGGCGCGTCCCCGTATAGCCGTATCCAAAGTTGATTATACCCTCCACGTATGGCTACATATTATCACGGTTCGTCCGCACTGTTCAAGGAGTTTGA
>CAYNKM010000039.1:0-9219 GCA_964397795.1 uncultured Desulfovibrio sp.
GATCTGATAATGGAAGGCGAGGAGACCGAGCTTGACAAAAGCGTGGTGGAAGTAATAGGCGATCCCCTCGTTCACCTGATCCGCAACTCTGTTAACCATGGAATTGAATCTGAAGAAGACAGGATAGCCGCGGGCAAACCTCCCAAGGGCCGGGTCACCTTGCGCGCTTTTCACAAGGGCAATTCTGTTGCGATCGAAATTGAAGATGATGGCAAGGGCATTGACCCCGCCAAAATGCGCGAAGTGGGCATTAAAAAGGGTTTGGTTACTCCTGAAGAAGCGGCCCAGATGGATGACAGGGAGGCTATAGAGCTCATTTTTGCGCCAGGTTTTTCATCTGCTGATAAAATAACCGATATTTCCGGCCGCGGCGTAGGTATGGACGTAGTGCGGACCAATATTAAAAACCTTAAAGGCAGTGTCAGCACTTTTTCCGAAATAGGCAAGGGAACGCGTTTTACATTGAGCCTGCCCCTGACCCTGGCCATTATCGACGCCCTGATGGTAAATGTTTCAGGGCAGATGTACGCAATCCCCCTGGACGCCGTTTCTGAAACTACAAAAATAGAAACTGTCCGCCTAACCGACGTTAAGGGCAGAAAAGCCGTTACCCTGCGCGGAGAAGTCCTCGGCATTGTCGAATTATCGGAAATGCTCGGTTTGCCCCGTATTTCTGAAAACCTCCCCGAAGTTCTTTCAGTTGTCGTTATCCATGATAATGAACGCAGACTTGGGCTGGTTGTGGATCAGCTGCTTGAGCGGCAGGAAATCGTCATTAAACCTTTGGGCGCCTATCTCGGCGATCTTAAGGGAATATCTGGCGCCACAATAATGGGGGACGGAGCGGTTATCCTGATTCTTGATCCTCATGAAATATACCATATGTCCACTTCCAAATCTTCCAGCATGTCCCAGCCATCCATGGATCTGAACAAGACAGCCAACCTTATGCAGGCCCGCTAATTCCGATACACATTTTTTCCTTATTTATACCCGCCTATGGCGGGTTTTTTATTGAATAAAAATTTAATTTAAAACAAAATTGATTAAGCCGGCTTCGGCGAATTGTCAGAATATAAAAACAGGAACAAGTCGTGAAAAAAATTTTCTTTCTGTTTTTCGCAACTTTTTTTATTTTACATATAAATACTTTCGCGCTGTCTCAAGATATGAGACATGGCGGTTCAAGGCCGGCGGTAACCGAATTAAAGCAGATAATTGAATCGGGCGGGAGTATTATTGTGGATCTGGAAAAACAAAATTATTCTGCCGCCCAGCTGCGAGATTTGGCTTCCGGCCTAAAATTTCAATCCACATTGACAATAAAAATGGGCGACAAACCTCTCTCACCAGCTCAATGTTCCCAGATTGCAAGGGCCAGACCAGGCCAGGTAATCTTCTGGTTCTAATCCCACATTTCAAAAACGGAAGGCCAATGAAAACAATACTCCTTGTCATATTCGTTCCCCTGACAATTATTTGCCTAGGCGCTTTTCTCTTTTCCGGAATCAAGGCTCTCTTTGTTGAACTCAAAAATAAAATAAAAAATAAATTTTCCGGCAAGAAAAAATCCCCCGAAGCTATGATGGATATAGTGACCTTGACTTCAGGCACATGCGAGTCCTGCGGACGGAAATTTATCGGCACAACTGCCGACAAGGATCCGCCTTTGCGCGTGGTCACTTTTATGGGCGAAAGCCGCGTCTTGTGTAACGACTGTCTTGCACATATCCTTGCCGAATTCAATAAAAGCCAGAGCAGTGAGGAAACCCATTATTCCCAAAATGCCCTGAAATTAAAGGAATTGCTCTCTTCCAGGCGAAATGTCGAAAAATAATTATGGATCCCGCAATATGAATTATTTAAAAATCAAAATTCAAAAATTAAGATCGGAGGCCATTATTCCTGTTTATCAAAAAGAGGGGGACGCTGGCTTTGATCTTTTTTCCTGCGCGGATCTACTGGTTAAAGCGGGAAAAACCGCGATCATTCCTACGGGGCTGGCCTTTGCCATACCGGATGGCTTTGAAATGCAAATTCGCCTTCGCTCCGGCGTGGCCCTGAATACCCCCCTAATCCTTGCCAATGCGCCAGGAACAATAGATTCGGGATACAGGGGGGAAGTAGGTATAATTGTCAGAAATCTGGATTCTGCGGACTGGAGTGTGAAAAGGGGAGACAGGATTGCGCAAGGAGTGATAGCCCCCGTTTACAGGGCGCTTTTTGTTGAAGAAGAAACTCTCCCTTCATCCCAAAGGGGAAGCCAGGGCTTCGGCAGCACAGGTTTGGCCTGAAGTTTATTGATTGGGATGATATATTTATATCTTGTTTGCCTGTTTGGCTTATTCATATTTATTACATTTATTATTACATTTAAAGGAGGAATATGGACTCCTTCCCCACGCCCCTTCTTGTGGGCATCACCTTTGTATCCATCCCTGTCATAATTATTCTTTTAATCAAAACCTTCCATATTGTCAGGCAGCAGACCGCATGTGTCGTGGAACGGCTTGGACGTTTTACCCGGATTATCAAGCCTGGCATAAATATGGTTATTCCTTTTATAGATAGAGTATCAAAACCTGTTTCCCTGCGCATTGTCCAGCTGGATATTAAGGTTGACACCAAAACTGAAGACAATGTTTTTGTCAAAGTCCCCTGCGCGGTGCAATACCAGGTTAATCCGGACAAAGTCTGGGAGGCATTCTATACGCTTGAAGATCCGCAAGAACAAATTGAAAGTTATGTGTTTGATATTGTTAGGGCGGAAGTTCCCAGAAAGACGCTTGATGAGCTGTTCCTGTCCAAGGATGACATTTCCGAAGCGGTTCAGGAATCCCTGCAAAAAGTCATGGATGACTATGGCTTTATTATCCGCAGAAGTCTGATAACCGATATCACTCCCGACGCGAAGGTAGCGGCGGACATGAACTCCATAAATGCCGCAAAACGAAACAGGGAAGCCGCGGAATATGAGGCGGAAGCCGCCAAGATAAAGCTTGTGGCTACCGCAGCTGCGGAAGCGGAAAGCAAGAAACTGCAAGGAGAAGGAACGGCCAACCAGCGCAAAGCCATTGCCCTGGGCATAGCGGAAAGCGTCCGTATTCTGCATGAATCGGGAGTTTCCGCAAGGGAAGCCAACGCCATCCTGCTGGCTACCCAGTATTTTGACATGCAGCAGAGTCTTGGCCAAAATTCGCGCTCAAATACAATCTTCACCCCCTTGACCGCCAATGGCGGAGGACTTGCCCTGACGGAGATTATGGCGGCGCTTGCGGCATTTGATAAAGAGGGTGAAGGGGAAAAATAGGCCTAACTAGCCTCTATTCCTGACCTGGCCCTGTTCTTCAATAAATTTAATGGCGCTTTCCGCTATTCCTTTTTCTCCAAGACCGGAAAGCTCCCTTAATTCATCCTGGGTTCCGTGCTGGACAAATTCGTCTGGCAGGCCAATTCTTCTTATTTTTCTGTTTACAAGAAGATCCTTATCGCCCAGGCATTCAAGAACCGCGGAAGAAAAACCTCCTTTCGCGCTTCCCTCCTCAACGACAAGGATAAGCTTATGTGCGGCGGCCAGATCTTCAATCTGCTTATCTGGAAGGGGCTTAATCCATACCGGATCAAAAACAGTTGGTTTAATTCCAGTCTTGCGGAAAATGATTTCAGAAGCTTTCAGGGCCGGATAGATCTGGCTTCCAGCGGCCATGATTAAAAGTACTTCTCCCTTTTGCAGAATTTCGCCCCTGTTCAAAGGCAGAATTTTAAAATCTTCTTCCACCTTCACGCCAAAACCTGCTCCCCGAGGATAACGGATAGCGCAAGGCATATTCTGGGAAAGAGCCGTCGCCAGAGCGTGCTTAAGCTGATTTTCATCTCTCGGAGCCATTATCCGCATATTTGGAATGTGTCTCAAATATGCGATATCAAAAGCTCCGTGATGGGTCGCGCCATCCTCTCCCACCAGACCCGCCCTGTCTATGCAGAATACAACAGGCAATTTCTGCAGGCAAACATCGTGGACAATCTGATCATAGGCGCGCTGTAAAAAGGTGGAATAGATTGCCAGAAAAGGACGGTAATTCTGGCTTGCCAGACCCGCGGCAAAAGTCACAGCGTGCTGTTCGCAAATTCCCGTATCCACAAATCGTTCCGGAAAACGCTTCCTGAAAGCGTCCGTTCCCGTTCCCTCCGGCATGGCCGCTGTTATGGCAATAACGCGATTATCTTTTTCAGCCAGCTCGACCAGACTCCTTGAAAAAATTTGCGTAAAGGAAGGAGCGCTTCCAGATTTTTCCTGCTCGCCAGTTTCAGGAGAAAAATGACCCACTCCGTGAAAAAGCACAGGATTGCGTTCAGCCGGCCAATATCCCTTTCCTTTTCTTGTACGCACATGAACAAGAACGGGGCCGTCTTCCACCGCTGCCGCCTGCTGCAAATGTCTCCGTATGGCCGGAATATCATGACCGTCTATCGGACCGATATAAGTAAAACGGAAAGCCTCAAAAAGCATGCCCGGGGTAAAAAAGGATTTAAAACTCCATTCGCCACGCATTGCATATACCGCAAGCTTTTGGCCTATGCGCGGTATGCTGCGCAGGAATTTTAATACTTCCCTGCGGGCCTGGCGAACCCAGCGACTTGACAGAGTACGACTTAAAAAAAGGGAAAGCGCGCCCACATTTGGAGAAATCGCCATTTCATTATCATTCAGCACCACGATAAGGCGCCGGCCCATATGACCCGCCAGATTCAGGCCTTCAAAAGCCTCTCCCCCGGTAAGGGATCCATCCCCAATAACGGCTATAACATGATTTTTTTCCGATTCAAGATCCCTGGCAAGCGCCATGCCCAGGGCCGCTGATATGGATGTGGAAGAATGCCCTACCCCAAAATGATCATAAGGACTTTCTTCAAGTCTGGGAAAACCGGAAATGCCGCCCAACTTTCGCAATGTGGCAAAATCATCGGAGCGGCCGGTTAAAATCTTGTGGGCATAAGCCTGATGGCCCACGTCCCAGATCAATTTGTCCCTGTTCAAATCAAATTCTTCCAGAAGCGCGATAGTCAGCTCTACAACGCCAAGAGAGGGGGCAAGATGACCGCCATTTTTGGCAACTGTGCTTACAATCTTTTCCCGTATCTCCTGGGCAAGCAATGGTAGCTCATTGTCGGGAATTTTCTTGATATCTTCTGGTTTTTTTATCTTCTCAAGCATGGAGATTTAATTATTACCCCTGTCGTGACAGCCAACAATGGGAAAATTATGGGAACCCAATTATCAGGAACAGCGGTTTAAGGTATAAATTACAAGCGCGTTCAGAAATTCAGCCTCATCTCCGGAAAAACCCTTTAAAGCCTGGATAGCGTCTTCTCCATCTTTTATGGCCAGTTTTACGCTTTCTTCAAGACCTATCACGGAGGGACAGGTGTTTTTGTCCTGCTCCTCGTCGCTTCCCGCAGGCTTCCCCAGGGTCGCGCTATCCTGGGTTATATCAAGTATGTCGTCTGTCACCTGAAATGCGCGGCCAAGATATTTTCCATATAACCTTATCGCCGTGACCTCATCCTCGGAAGCATTTGCAAGGATAGCCCCGCAGGCGCAGGACGCTTCAATCATGGCGCCTGTTTTAAGGCTCTGCATATGGCGGATCTGATCAAAAGAAATATCCTTCCTTCCTGTAAACTCCATATCCAGCATTTGTCCCCCAACCATTCCTGCCGAACCTGCCGCTTCTGAAAGACAGAGTACGGCTCTCAATACCAGTTCCGCTTTCAGAGGCGTGGAACAGGCCAGGGTAAAGGCATCGGTTAGAAGCCCGTCTCCTGCAAGAATGGCCGTAGCCTCGCCAAAGGCCTTGTGACAGGAAGGTTTGCCGCGGCGCAAATCATCATCATCCATTGCCGGCAAATCATCATGAATAAGGGAATATGTGTGAATCATCTCGATCGCGCAGGCAAAAGGTAGAACTCTGTTCATATCCTGACCAAAAAGAGCGGCGCAAGTCAGACATAGTACAGGCCGCAGACGCTTGCCCCCGCCATCCAGGCTATAGCGCATGGCTTTGAGCAGGCCTTCCGGAGTCTTTTCAGGCAGAGCGCGGGAAAGATATTCTTCAACCAGCCGCGCCCGCTTTTTCAGGATTTCCCTGGTCTTTTCCAGGACTTGAGAGCTACTCGTCAACATGATTCGATTGGGCTAAAAGGGTAGGTCATCAAGGTTATCTTCCCTGGATGGATTTGAATTTCCGTCAAATATGGAATTTTCAGGATCGGGACTTTTGACAGGAACAGCCACCTCATTTTGCCAGATTTCCAGCTCGTGTCTGGCCTTGTCCAGTTTTTCCCGGCACAATCTGGAACACTGGGCGCCTTCCTTGTAAAGCGCCATTCCCTTTTCCAGGGAAATTTCCGGATCTTCCAGGGCCTTGACTATTTCTTCCAGCCTTTTCATATTGTCTTCAAAGGATTTTTCCTTTGCCATATTAACTCCGGATTTTTAATAATGGTCAGGAAGGTTATTTCCCCGTTGTTTTTCTTTCAGAAAGAAGCGGTTCCGGATCCACAGGCTGTCCCTGTACCAGCAGAGATAGATGAAGATGAGGGCCTGTAACCCTGCCTGTCGCGCCTACAAGACCGACCAAATCGCCTTTTTTGATCATCTGACCCGTTTTAACCTTGGGTTCCGACATATGCAGATAAGCGGTAAAAACCCCATCGCCGTGGTTTATATAAACAGTGTTTCCAGAAAAATACAAATTATCAACAAGGGCGACCTGACCATCCGCACAGGCGTAAATTGGAGTTCCGCTGGCGCCGCGCAAATCCAGACCCTTGTGGACACTTCTTGGCTGGCCATTAAATACCCTCTTCATCCCGAAAAGGCTTGAAGTTCCGCCAGGAACAGGGCGGTTTAACGGCAATGTCCACATTTTTTCATCCAGTTTCTGCTCAAGCGCGCGACGCACTTTTTCCCTGTCCCTTTTTATTCTTTCCTGCTCGCTTGCGGGTGGATTTACATATTTTTTGTCCACGGTTAGTTTCTGCACTGGCCGCTTTTTGTCAAACAGGCTTATATCGGCATGCACCGTTTCAGGAGATCCCTTGCCTGCGCCTGCTCCCAGACGAAGCTTTTTGGCATGTTCATCAAGCGGAACAGGAAGCAGGATTTCGGCCATATAGCCCTGTTTTCCTTCTGCCGGTGTCTTTTGGGCCTTTACAGGATAAGCGCGGCCCCGCCAAAAAAATATAAAATCCTCGACTGGCTCGGGCGAATAGGCCGATGCGAGATACGCGTCTCCCCTGGCTACCCTGTCAGGAACATGCAAGGATATTTCCGCCTTTGCGAAAGTCGCAAACAGGCAAGGTAAAATTATTCCCAAAAATAAAATTTTGTAAATGGCAAAACTGGCTTCCCTTTTTTGAAATGATCCCCGCAGAAAGAATAAACTTTTATTCATTAAAAGCTTCCCCGTTTTTTTGCACAGACTTGACCGTCAGCTCAAGCGTTCCGTCAGACAGACGCGCTTTCAGATCCTGCCCGGCGTGCAAGTCCGATACTGAATGAATAATGCCCCTGGAATCAGATAATAACGCATAACCCTTTTTCAGAGGTTCATATGGGTTATGGCTTTTTAACAGGATATTGAACTTTTCCAGCTTTCTATCTTTTTCGGCAAGCTGATTGGTAATTTTTTCATCGAGCTTCAAGGAATTATCCGCAAGCCTTCTGGTTTTGCCAAGAAACAGGTTTTCCCATGCGGCATATGAAGATTTGACAATCCATTGAAGCCTTTCAGTTAAATAACGAATTTTGTTTAAAATGTTACCGGCCTGGCGCAATTTCACAACTGTCTGCCCAATGCGCAGATCTTTTTGTTGAAACAAATTTTTTATCTGGAACTCCAGTCCGCGATCAAGCTCCTTCAGCTGGGCATCAATGCGATTAAGTTTATATACGGGTGATAGCCACCCCAAAGCCTGCCTTTTCTGCTCAAGAAGCTCTTCAAAACGATCAAGTCTGGCCGCTATACGTTTATTCAGTATAATATCCAGATCGTCAAGCTTCTGATATATGTCCCTGCGCAAAGGCCATAAAATCTGGGCCGCATGAGTAGGTGTGGCAGCCCTGACATCGGCTGTCATATCGGACAGGAAGGTGTCCACCTCATGACCTATTCCAGCCAGAACGGGAAGACGGGAAGTAAAAATGGCCTCGACCAGCGCCGGCTCATTAAATTCCGCGAGATCTTCCGCCGAACCGCCGCCGCGAATGAGAACAATCAGTTGCGCCCAGTCCTGTCTATTGGCTTCTTCTATCGCCTGGGCCATTTTCTGCGCGGAACCCTTTCCCTGAACGGTTACGGGAAAAAGACGGATAGTGGAAGAAAGTCCGCGCATTTTTGCTATTTTTATAAAATCGTGAATCGCGGCGCCGCCAGGAGAAGTTATAAGCGCTATACGCAGCGGATTATGGGGAAGAGGTCTTTTGCGATCCAGGGAAAAATAACCCAGCGCGGAATATTTGGCCTTCAGTTTTTCAAACGCCAGGGCGTGAATCCCCTGGCCCGACAATTCGGCATAGTCAATTATGAGCTGGTAACGTCCGCTTTTTGGATATAAATTTATGCTGCCAGAACAAATAAGCTCAAGCCCGTTTCTGATGACCTTTTCCAGATCTGGTCCCGGTTCGTCAAAAACTTCCCCTGTCAAAGGATTAAAATTCTGGCTTGCCTGCTTTTTTCTTTTGCCGGCAAACCAGACGCACTGCAAAAGCGAATTGGCATCCTTAAGGGAAAAATACATGTGACCGCTGGAAGCAATCGTATAATCCGTCACTTCTCCCCGTACCCAGACGTAGGGAAAGCTCTGTTCCAGCTCGCTCCGGATAAGTTCGGTTAGCGCGCTAACCGAAAGTATCTGGCTTGCCTCATTATAAAAAGACATCAAGCGGACCTGTCCTTCCAGCCTTGCAGAACACCTTTTTGCCAATTCCGGAAACTATCAGTAAAATTATCCGCCGAAAGCTCTGCCTTTTGCCCTGTCCTTCTATCCTTGACTTCGACAACTCCTCTCTTTAGCCCCCTGGCGCCTATTATGATCTGCATGGGCATCCCAAGAAGATCTGCGTCATTAAATTTAACCCCCGGTCTTTCCTGACGGTCATCCAGCAGTATTTCCAGGCCGGATTTTTCCATTTCTTCCGCAATCTCTTCAGCTTTT
>CAYNKM010000040.1:0-9169 GCA_964397795.1 uncultured Desulfovibrio sp.
TTAGGGGGAGTCTTCAGCCTTCGGTATTTACGGGCTGCAAGCATCCCAGCGGGGGCCCTTTGCAGAAATGAGGCGGCCATATCCGGATCGGAAGCCGTATAGAGATCGGCAACCCTGTAAGCTACGGAAGAAATATTTTCCCGGGCCTGTCTGTTGCTCAATTTCATTGCCTTATCGAAGATTTTGCGAGCCTTGTCCTTTAAATTAAGTTTCAGGGCCAGTTCGCCGATAAGAATTTTTCTGTCCAGATTCATCGGAGAAATTTCATCCATTTTCTCCAGGAAACTGATTTGCTTGGGGATATTGCCCGTTTCAGCATAAAGTTCGGCCATCTTGCGCATTGGCTCAAGATAAAGGGAGGAATTTCCAGAGGCGCGGGTATAGGCGTCAGCAGCCTTGTCATATTCTTTCATGGCCTTGAAAATATCGCCCATGAGCAAAAGGGATGCCGAAGAATTGACTTGCTGTTCAAGAGCCTGGGTACATATTTGCAAGGCCCGCAGATACTCACCCTGATTCATCAGGGTTCTTGCCCATTCAAGAGCCCTTTCCACCTGATCTGGCGGCCTTATGCCAAGCGCGAGCTTTTCCAGAAGGGAAGGACTGTCCAGCGGCTTGATTATACAGTCATCCACTCCGCTTTCATGAAGCAGGACAAGCCTGTTTTTATCCGCTTCCCTGGTTAACATCATCACTTTTAATTCGGGAAACGCGTTTTTAAGAAGCCTTACCGCAAAAACCAGATCAGTGCCGTTCAGGGTTTGTTCAATAAGGACCAATGGCGCTTTTTTCGCCTCGACAGCCTGTCGTGACAGCTTGCCAGCCATATCCCCCCTGGCTGTCACTATCAGGCAGGAAGCCGGCATTTTCAGGGTTTCCGTAATCAGACCGCGTATCAGATCAATAAAAACCTGATCGTCGGAAATGCAGATTATCTGTCCGTTGTCCCGTAAATGCTCTACAAGCACTTCGCCATAATCTTTTTGCTGCTTTTGACCAAGATTTTGAGACTTGTTTAGACTGCGTTCTACGCGACGCATCTGGGTGCGTTTTGCCAATCCGGATTTTTCGCTTTCGTCCACTATCAATCTCCCATCTGCCACAATTTATCGTATCTTTTATAATATTTAAATATTATATTTCAATCCTGTAAATAATACAAAAAAAGGAATACAATAAAATCTGTCGCGTGGATTTCAGGCTTGCGGCCAGATTACAGGCAAGGCCGTTCCTCTGGAATTATCAGGAGAAATAATACCCCCTGAAAGATTTTCTTCAAGAGCGGCAGGATTAAAATTTATTTCATTTTCAGAAAAGATCTTTTTGGCCTGTTCAAACAAATTTCCTATAATCGAATTGGAAACGAGCATGCCGCTTCTGGTAAGGCCCAGGTATCCGTTTCTGATCCGTATAAGACCGTTTTCATGCATTGCCTGAACGAGTCTTCAATTATCTTTTATAAAATCCCTTCCGCATAATTCCTGGTATGCCTTAAGCCGCAACCCCCTTGCCGTTCTTAAGCGCAGCATTATCAATTCCATGATTCTCGTTTTCGCCGTCAATACTTCCGCGTTTTTCGGCCCTGATTCCTTCCGGACAGCTTCAGACCAGGCCTTGAAACTTGACGGATTTGTCCAGCGACGCCCGTTTATGGTAGATGTGGCGGACGGGCCAAGGCCAAGGTAATCGCGACCCTCCCAATAACCAAGATTATGCCGGGACTGAAAGCCCATGCGGGCGAAATTGGAAATTTCATAATGCAAATATCCGCCGGCTTCCAGCAGTCCCGCTCCTTCCATAAACATGATGCTCTGATCCCGTTCCGGAGGAAGAACCAGCCGGCCGGCATCGCATTCCCTTTCAAGTGGTGTGCCGGCCTCCAGGGTCAGGCCATACGCGGAAATATGATCCGGACCCATATTCATCACTTCTTTTAATGTCTGAAGCCACTGCCGCACGCTCTGCCCGGGCAATCCCCACATCAAATCAACGCCAATATTGCCAAATCCCGCCTCTCTCGCGGCATAAAACGCTTTTATACCCTCGCTTGCGCGATGGGGACGGCCAAGCATTTTAAGGATTTTATCGTCAAGACTCTGCAGGCCCAGGGACAGGCGATTCACCCCGCTTTCCAGAAAGGCTTTGGCGGTATCCGCTCCTGCCAGGGATTCGGGATTGGCTTCAAGAGTAATTTCGGCTTTTGACGAAAATTTAAAATTATCGCGCAGACGACCTATAATTGAAGCAATACTTTCAGGCGGTAAAAGGCTTGGCGTGCCGCCTCCGAAAAAAACGCTCTGTATGCCCTGGTCAGATAAAAACGCCCGGCTGCCCTCTATTTCCTTAAGCAGATTTTCCTCATATTCCTTGAATACTTGTTTTTGGTCGGAAAGATCGCTCAAGGGAGTCGAATGAAAAGCGCAATAACCGCAGCGACTGCGGCAAAAGGGAACATGAATATAGACAAGCATGGATATTCCTTTAAAACTTCAACTCATCATAAATGCGGCTTCTTTTCTATGTAAAACCTTTTTTAAAATAACGCCATACGCTATTTGCCAAAGCTTGCCATACTTGGCAAATTTTTTTGGCCGGGTTATAAATGAACAGGGATTTCTGGCCTGATCAACATCTCCCGTACCTGATTCATTTTATTATTATATTTATTATTCAAGAAGGACGTATCATGGATATAGGTTTCCAAAATAATGGCCCTGAGCATTGGCATGGCCAGATGCTTCTGGCTTTCGCGTTTGAAGAAGAAAATATTATTGAAGAATGTCCCGAACTTGACAAGGCTTGTCCCTGGCTTTTAATCGCGCCCGCCAGACAGGATTTCAAAGGAAAAAACAAGGAAATGACCCTTTGCCATGGTCATCCTGACCTGGCGATTCCCCGCGTTCTCTTATGCGGACTTGGCAAGAAGGAAAATTTTGATCTTTCCATATTGAGAAACGCGATCGCCATGGCCATGGAAAAAGCCCGCGGTCTTGGAATCCAGACCCTGCTTATTCCGGAAACAATTCTGACCCGGCTTCCTGGCGGCAGGGAAAGACTCCTGCAGGAAAGCGTATATTCTTCCCTGATCTCCCTGTACAGATTTATTGAGCTTAAAACAATTACAACGGATATTCTTCCCAACCCCAAGTCTCTGGACATATGTTTTAGTGGGGAATCCCTTTCCGAAGCGGACAGGGAAGCCGTAAAGCGCGGAGAGCTTGACGCCTGGGCGGTAAAATTTGCCCGCGATCTGGACAATCTGCCAGGAAATCTCCTGTATCCCGAACTGCTGGCCCTGAAGGCCGCCCATTGCGCCCAGGAATACGGTTTTAAATGTACCATTCTGAATGACGAGGCCCTTTATGAAGCCAATATGGGTTGCATGCTGGCTGTAGGATCAGGTTCCAAGCATCCTCCCAGGCTGATCATTCTGGAGTATGCTCCAAAAGAACATGAACAGGAAAAGCCCCTGGTTCTTATAGGAAAAGGAATAACATTCGATTCAGGCGGCTTGTGCCTTAAACCGGCCCAGAACATGTATCAGATGAAATGTGACATGAGCGGAGCTGGCGCGGTCCTGGCCGTAATTTCAGCCATGGCCCAGGAAAAAACTCCGCGCAGAATTGTCGGACTTTTGGCCTGCGCGGAAAACATGCCTTCGGGAAGCGCGTACAGGCCAGGCGACATTCTCAAATCCGCCAACGGGATGAGCGTTGAAGTTATAAATACCGATGCCGAAGGCCGTCTTGTCCTGTGCGACGCCCTGGCCTATGCGCAAAAACACTGGACGCCTTCCGCTATAGTGGATATAGCAACCTTAACCGGCGCCTGCGCTGTTGCCCTGGGAAATGGCCTCGCCGGACTCTTTTGCAAAGATCCGGCCTTGCTGGAGCGCATATCAAATATAGGCGCGGTAAGCGGGGAAAATTATTGGCAGCTTCCCCTCTGGGAACCCTATAAAAAAGAGCTGGAAAGTGAAATCGCGGATATTTGCCATACAGCGTCCAGGGAAGGAGGAGCGATAACTTCAGCCCTTTTCCTGCAAAGTTTTGTATCGAGCGGCCAGCTCTGGGCGCATCTTGACATTGCCGGCGTTGACTGGATGGATAAAAACACTCCTCTCTGTCCCAGGGGAGCCACCGGCTTTGGCACTCGCACCCTTCTGGAACTTGGTCGGGGAGGGATAGCGTGAAAGTTAGCCTGGTAGGCGCGGGTCCAGGCGATCCAGGGCTTCTGACCCTGCAAGGCCTGACTCTCTTAAGGGAAGCTGACGTTGTCGTTTACGACGCCCTGATAAACAGGGCGATATTGAAATTTGCCAGAAAAGACGCGGAATTAATTTATGTGGGAAAGGTGGCTGGTCATCATGCCATGCCACAGGAAGAAATCAATTCCCTGCTTGCCAGATGCGCCCGTGAAAAAGGCAATGTGGTCAGGCTGAAAGGGGGAGATCCTTATATATTTGGCCGGGGTGGCGAAGAAGCGGAATATTTGTCCGCTCAAAATATTCCTTTTGAAGAGATCCCTGGCATAAGCAGCGCAATTGCGGCCCCGGCTTATGCCGGAATTCCCTTGAGCCACCGCGATTTTTGCTCCGCCATAACAATTGTGACGGGACATGAAAATCCGGAAAAAAACCGTTCCGCCTTGAACTGGGAGGCCCTATCCGCAAGCGGAGCCACCCTGGTTTTTGTAATGGGCATGAAAAACCTGCCACACATTGCCGAAAACCTGATCAGGGCGGGGATGTCTCCCGAAACGCCTTCCGCCCTGATTTATCGCGGTACGACTCCCATGCAAAGAAGTCTGTTCGCCCCCCTTTACCGCTTGCCCGAAGAAGCCAGGATAAATAATTTCACCAACCCGTCTGTAATAGTCGTGGGCAAAGTCTGCTCCCTTCACGAATCGCTTTACTGGCTCAAGAATAAATCCCTGCTGGGACGGCGCATAGTTGTGACAAGGGCCAGGGAACAGGCCAGTGAAATTTCCAGATTGCTTGAATCAAAAGGCGCGGAAGTTCTGGAGTTTCCCAGCCTGGAAATTTGCCCCATGCCCGACTATACCCAGGCCAATGGCGCCATAGACGCGCTTACTTCTTATGACTGGCTGATTTTCACTTCTGTGAATGGGGTAAAATACTTCTGGGAGAGACTCAATAAGGCGGGAAAAGACAGCCGCGCGCTTTCGCGGGCAAAGATTGCGGCCATAGGCCCAGCAACCGCCCAGGCCTTGCGGGAAAAAGGAATAAAGCCCGACATAGTGCCTTCTTCATATGTCGCGGAAAGCATAGCGGAAGCGATTCTTGAAGAAGATGGAGAAAGCATCGCCCAAAAGCGTATCCTCCTTCCTCGGGCCCGGGAAGCCAGGATGGTTCTTCCGGACACTCTTGCCAGGGCCGGGGCTATTGTCGATGTTATTCCCGTATATGAAACGCTGCCCGCCAAATCCGACGCTTCCGAAATCAAATCCCTCCTGGAAGACGGAGCGATAGACTGTATAAGTTTTGGCTCTTCCTCCACTGTCCGCAATTTTCTTTCCCTTGTTCCCGCCGAGCTTTTACAGGGAAAGAATGCTCCCATCCTGGCCTCAATTGGCCCTGTAACTTCCAGAACCATTGAGAATTATGGCCTTAAACCATCAATAGAACCTGAAAATTATACAATTCCGGATCTGGTGCGGGCCATGGAAAAATTCTTTTCGGAGGAATCAAATTAATGGCGCTCAAAATCGCGATTATGGCCTCCGGTTCTGGCACCAACGCGGACAGGATAATTTCCCTATCCCAGGAGGGGAAGTTACAGGTTCAGGTTGTGCTGGTAATATCCAACTGTCCGGACGCCCCTGTTCTGGAAAAAGCCAAAGTCCTCAATATTCCTGTTTTTGGTCTGGATCACAGGGAATATGGGGATCGCTCAAGGTTTGATCAGAAACTGATAGAGAAACTCCTTGCCTCGGAATGTGAGCTTGTGGTTCTGGCAGGCTATATGCGCCTCCTGACCGCGGAATTTCTGCGCAGTTTTCCGGACAGGATAATTAATATACATCCCGCTCTTCTCCCTTCTTTTCCGGGAATACACGGCGCCAGGGACGCTGTCGAGTATGGAGTAAAAATTTCGGGCGCTACCGTGCATTATGTCGAGGAAGAAATGGACAGGGGACCGGTTATCATTCAGGCAGCGATTCCTGTGATGGCTGGTGAAAGCGCCGCGGAACTCCAGAACAGGATTCACAGCATGGAATATAAAATTTATCCCCAGGCAATCCAGTGGATCGCGCAGGGACGCGTTTTTAAAAAAGGCAGACAGGTTTATCTGAAAGGCCAGAATCAGAAAAATAAAGGCCAGACAGGAAATTACCTTGTCTGGCCGCCTCTTGAAGAGGATTTCTGAAGTCTTCCCGCTGGTCTGGAAGACTTCCCTTGTTTATTTAATAATCAGGACTATTCTTCATCCGGCTCCTGCTGCTCTTCCTGTGGCGCTTTCAGAAGATCGCCCAGATTCTGGGCAATGTCAGGCCCGGCATGGAATTCCTTGGGCTTTTTGCTCTCTTCATCCTTAAACTGCTTTATGGATAAACCGAGTCTGCGTTCTTCAGCGGAAACATGAATAACCTTTGCGGTAATTTCCTGTCCTTCCTGAAAGCCTTCAGCAGGCGCGGGAGTCTTGCTTCCCTTTTTACCCTGTAATTCTGAAACATGCACAAGTCCTTCAATACCTTCCTCAACTTCCACAAATAGGCCAAAATCGGTAATATTGGTAATCTGGCCCTTTATTGTGCAGCCAACGGGGTAAGTTTCAGGCACATGCGCCCAGGGATCGTCAGTAAGCTGTTTTATGCCAAGGGTAAATTTTTCATTCTCCTTGTCAACAGTCAGAACTTTTGCCTGCACGACATCGCCAACCTTGAACATTTCATTGGGATGACGCACCTTTTTTGTCCAGGAAATATCGGAAACATGAATAAGGCCATCTATCCCGTCTTCGATGCCTATGAACATGCCAAATTCAGTTATATTCTTGATAACGCCTTCCAGAATCGTGCCTTCCGGATAACGCTCATCCACAAGCTCCCACGGGTTCGGGCGCACCTGTTTCATGCCAAGGCTTATACGTTTTTTATCCCCGTCAACGCCAAGAATTACAACTTCCACCTCATCGCCGGTATGAACCATCTGGGACGGATGCCTGAGCTTTCTGGTCCATGACATTTCAGATATGTGAACAAGACCTTCCACCCCGGTTTCCAGTTCCACAAAGGCCCCGTAATCAACAAGATTGGTAACCTTGCCCGAAAATTTTGCCCCCTGGGGAAAACGTTCGGAAATATCCTGCCAGGGATCTGGTACCAGCTGTTTCAGGCCAAGAGATACCTTGTTATTTTCCTTGTCAAAAGAAAGAACTTTCAGGGTAAGATCCTGACCCATGGAAATCATTTCCCTGGGATGGCGAATCCTCTTCCAGCTCATGTCAGTGATATGGAGCAAACCATCCAGACCGCCCAAATCCACAAAGACCCCATACTCGGTAATGTTCTTGGCCTTTCCCTGAACAATCTGCCCTTCTTCCAGCGTCTGCAGCAAGTCCTGACGCTTGGCATCCCTTTCCTCTTCCAGCAATACCCGGCGCGACACAATAACATTGCTTCTTCTGCGATTGATTTTCAGTACGCGAAATTCATATTCCTGGTTTACCAGGGCGTCCATATCCGGCACAGGACGCAAATCAACGTGGGAACCGGGCAAAAATGCCTCCACCCCGCCAATATCCACTGTATATCCGCCCTTGATACGTCTTAAAATATGTCCCTTTATGACCGTATTGTTGCTGGCCACCGTGTCAAGCTGATCAAAAACCTGCATCCGCTTGGCTTTTTCATAGGAAAGCTGAATTGAGCCTTCATCCTCATTTTTTTGATCGATATAAACATCGACTTCATCATTTACCTTAATGCCAAGATTTCCGGACGCATCGCGGAATTCAGACGTAGGTATCTGACCCTCGGATTTGAAATTCACATCCACAAGAACATGATTATCCGTAATCTGGACAATCCTGCCCTTTGTAATTGTGCCTTCTTCAAGCTCCCCGGGATCAGGGTTGAGGTAATTTTCAAAGGCGCTTTCAAAATTAATTTCTTCGCGCCCGGTTTCCTTTTCTGCCATAACCTGGCCTCCAAAAAAATTTCCCCCGCGTTTCACAAGGGATTTGAAAAATTATACAAAGATAATATAAAAATCAAGATATTATCCAGTTTTTTGGCAATTATGGCCAAATTCGGGGATCAATCCGCGGAAAAAAATGAAAGCTTTTTCATAATCCGGAAGTTTTCGCTTTTTTCTTGCTTTTATATAAATGTTATATATATAATCAAAAAAATTTTCTGCCTGGCGGCTTTTGGGTAAAATCCTCTCAAATCAGGGACAGGCAGCCACACAGGTTATGCCTCTACCCAACGCCCGTCATGAACCGCACAGCTCTTTATTTCCGACAAGAAATAACATGAAAGGATCTTATGGCGATTCCCTAACTGAAGGACTTGAAAAGCGGGGTTCACAATAAGGGGATCAGGTCTAAAAGGGCTTGAAAATAAGAAAAAACAATTGACGTTTTTCTCCGCCCAGCCATAAAAACAGGGGAAAACCGGTTGTTGGGCAAGAAACAATATGAATACAGGCCAATGCCATTTAAAAATTTTTACAGCGTTTTTAAAAAATTTCTGAAATCTGTCAGATAAAAAATTTTTAGACAAAGTTTTTGAACCAGCCGTGATTGCTATTGACTTTATACCTGATTTATCGGAATTTTTTCCCAGCCTGCATAATCATATTTAAATACCCTGAATATGATTTATAAATTAAACCAGATTCGTATAATATGGGGCAGACGGGAGCAAAAATAATCCTGAATACAATCAGAATAACTTGTATCATACCAATATACTTGAACAATTAAACACAGTTTTACAGGAAAAACCAATTTGTCCAGGCAGGGAGTCAACCGGATACACTGATTGCCCATCATTAATTATAAACATGTCCGGCTATAGACAGACTTGCCTCATTTATGTCAAAGGCCGTCTTAATAATTTTTTAAACAAGATACGCAGCAGATGAAACGATCTACGCGCCTTTTGCGAGGCTTTAAATAATGTCAAGAGTCACTGACGCTTT
>CAYNKM010000041.1:0-496 GCA_964397795.1 uncultured Desulfovibrio sp.
GTTCCAAAAATCAACGTTATGAAAAGTATCTTTTTCAGATAATCCCATAATTTTCCACAGGGGAAGTTCCGCATATAATAAATTTTCATATTCCCCGTATGGTTCAAATATAAAGTCCTCCACAAGGGCTGTCTTCATAATTCCTTCAAGCAGGAGCGGAATTGACGGATCAATAAAAAACGCGGAATTGAGAAATACTTTTTTCCAGTCCGGCAGCAATTCGCTTGCCACCGCAATATCAGATTCCAGGTTTCTGTCCAGATTTTCCGATAAATCCCGGACGGATTTCAAGAGATCCCGTTGGGCTTCCCCACACTTATTGGCAAGTGATGAAATTTCCAGATATTCCTCTTCCTGTCGCCATAACCAGAATAAATTAATTTGAGCCTGTTTTAATGGTTGGCTCCAGGAGGGTGTATTTGTATCCTCGTTAACAAATGATTCCAGATCTTTCATTTCCGCGCGGTATCTTCTGTCTTTTTCATGCAATCTTTGT
>CAYNKM010000041.1:506-9132 GCA_964397795.1 uncultured Desulfovibrio sp.
GGCAAATCCTGATTACGCAGGAACATCATTATGGATGCGCCTTCCATGCTTGATATGGGAAGGTTATCCGGTTGATACCATTTGGAATCCCTGGGAAGTGGAGCATGTCCTGGATGAAAATATTTTATTTTCCCAAAAGGCAATTCGTCTGGCCCAATTTGGGTATCGCTTAACTCGGGATGTAAAAAAGGCATTCTGATACAAAGATTATCAAGCATATCTCACTCACTACTGACAGATTAGCTTGACAATGACATAAGCGCAAGACCTGTAACGCTTTCCTGGCCGGTAAAATTTAAATTATTAATCACTAAAATTGCGGCTTGCTTATCAATTTGTAATTACATACAAATTGGGTATGAAAAAAGAATATGATGCCTTGATACTATTTTCGGGTGGTCTCGACTCCCTGCTTGCGGCAAAAATCTTAAAAGAACAGGGACTCAAGATTTTATGTCTGCATTTCATTAGCCCATTTTTTGGAAATAGGGGAAAGATACCCGTCTGGGAAAAAATATGGGATCTGGAAATTTTGCCGGTCGATATAAGCGGAGAATTTTGTTCAATGCTTGTTCAACAACCGCCTTTTGGCTTTGGTTCTGTTCTGAATCCCTGCATAGACTGCAAGATTATGATTTTACGCAAGGCAAAGGAGATGCTTTCGGAATATAACGCGAAGTTTTTGGCAACTGGTGAAGTATTGGGTCAACGACCCATGTCCCAAAGGAAGGAAAGCCTGAACCTCATTAAAAAACAGGCCGGAGTGAGGGATATTCTCCTGAGACCTCTTTCCGCGCTTCATCTGGAACCAACACCCATGGAAATTGAGGGGCTTGTCAAACGGGAGCTTCTTTATGGAATTAATGGCAGAGGCCGTAACGAACAATTGGAACTGGTAAAAAAATTTTCAATAGAATCTGTTCCATCGCCTGCCGGAGGTTGTCTTTTGACAGAAATAGAAAATGGGCGACGCTACTGGCCAATAATTAAAAGATTAAGAAATAAACAGGCTTCCGAGGAAGAAATATTGGAGGAATTTACCCTTGGCAGAATGGGCCGTCAGTTCTGGCTGGATAACGGCTCTTCCTGGCTATGCGTCGGAAGAAACAGGGAAGATAATCAGGCTCTTCTACAAATGTGCAGATCTGGCGACGTTACCTTGAAACTACGCGATTATTCCGGTCCCATCGCCCTGGCGAAAGAAGGTAAAAACTGGAAGCCCGATACCCTCATCAGGGCTGCTGAAATTCTGGCCTCATATTCAAGGGAAGCCAAACAGGCTGGAAAGGCCCAGATTTCCATACTTGGAAATAATTATAGAAAAATTTTTACCATAGATACTAAAAACAGGATAAATACAGAATTACCCGAATGGTCACAGACCAGAAAGGAAATCGGAGAGGCAAATTCTTCAGGCAAAACTTTAACTTATAAATGAATTTAAAATATATAATTAAACAGAAAGGGCCGAAATTATCGGCCCTTTGAAATAATAGCAGAGTTCCTGTTATCCCTGGTTTTCAATAACCTGAGCCTTGAGAGGCTCTCCATAATAGGCTTTTCTGTATAATTCCTTTAATTCGGAAATAAGGGGATAGCGTGGATTGGAAACTGTGCATTGATCATCAAAGGCCTGTTCTGAAATCTCATCCAGCTTCTGGAAAAAGTCCGCTTCGGGAATACCAGCTTCCTTAAGTGAGGCCGGAATACCCAGATCCTTTTTAAGATCTTCTATTGCCCTTACCAGGCGGGAGGTCTTTTCAGCTCTCGCTTCTGGTCCGTCCCCTTCAACATCATCAGCCAGATGGAGCATGTCCGCGATTCGCGCATAACGCCCCTTAACCCAGGGATATTTGTATTGAGGCAATAGACCCTGCTTGGTTGGGGTGTCCGTCGCATTATATTCTATGACATAGGGAAGCATGATCGCATTGGCGAGACCATGTGGCAAATGGAAGTAGGAGCCAAGGGTGTGAGCAAGCGAATGACAAATTCCCAGAAAAGCGTTAGCAAAGGCCATACCTGCCAGCGTGGCCGCATAATGCACTTTTTCGCGGGGAACAAGCCGGTTTTCCCCCCCTTCATATGATTTGCGGAGATACTTGAAAATAAGGCGGATAGCTTCCATGGCCTGACCATCCGCAAAATTTGTTGCCAGCGTGGATGTATAGGCTTCAATGGCATGAGTCAAAACATCCAGACCAGCATTGGCTATGAGGGAGCGGGGGAGATCCATTACAAATTCCGGATCTATGATAGCCATATCGGGAGTTAGCGCATAATCGGCAACAGGATATTTAATCCCGGTTTCATTATCGGTGATAACGGCAAATGGCGTGACTTCCGATCCTGTTCCTGAAGTGGTGGGGATAGCGACCATTACGGCTTTCTTGCCAAGCTCGGGGAAAGAAACCACGCGTTTGCGGATATCCATAAACCTTAATGCGATATCGGAAAATTTGGTGTCCGGTTTTTCATAGAGAAGCCATATAATTTTGGCCGCGTCCATGGGGGAACCGCCACCAAGGGCAATAAACATATCTGGTTGAAAACTGTTGACCATTTCCAGCGCCTTTTTGGCGGTGGCAATATCCGGATCTGGCAAAACATCAGAAAAGACCCTGACTTCTATGCCCATATTTTCAAGAATATCGGTGACTTTTCTAACATGTCCCAGTTGTTCCATGGTTTTATCGGTCACTATGAAAGCCTTGCGTCGATCTTTATATTCTTCGAGAGCTGGCTGAAGAGCTCCCAATTTAAAATAAATCTTGTTTGGAACTTTATACCATAACATATTTTCCCGTCGGGAAGCCATTGTCTTGACATTCATTAAATGTTTAACACCGATATTCTCACTTACTGAATTGCCTCCCCAGCTGCCACAGCCCAGGGTGAGAGAAGGAGCGACCCGGAAATTATAAACATCTCCTATGGCGCCCTGTGACGCCGGCATGTTGATCAAAACGCGTCCGGTGGTAAGAGTGTCCTCAAAGGATTTAATCCGATCCCTGTTGGATTCCTGGGTATAGAGTACGGAGGTATGACCAGCCCCTCCCAGCTCGACAAGTTCCTGGGCCATGTCAACCGCCTTTTTAAAAGTGGGAGCGCGGTAAAAGCCCAAAACAGGTGATAGTTTTTCATGGGCGAAGGGATCGTTTTTATCTATGCTTTTCCTCTCCGCGATTAGGACCTTTGTTTCTTCAGGGACTTCAATTCCGGCAAGCTGGGCAATCTTGTAGGCAGGCTGACCGACAATCTGCGCATTAAGAGCTCCATCCTTAAAAATTGTCTGAGCCAGTTTTTCCGCCTCTTCCTCATTTGTGAACCAGGCCCCACGATCAATAAACTCCTGCCTGACTTCATCCGCCACGGGTTCTTCCGCGATAACTGTCTGTTCAGAGGCGCAAATCATTCCATTGTCAAAAGTTTTACTCAACAGGATGGAGTTTACCGCCATTTTGATATCCGCTGTGGAATCAATAACTACGGGCGTATTTCCCGCGCCAACGCCTATGGCTGGCGTTCCGGAACTGTACGCGGCATGAACCATTCCAGGACCGCCTGTTGCCAGGATAAGATTTATATCCTTATGACTCATAAGATGCTGGGTCAGCTCCGGCGTTGGCTCTTCAATACAGTCAATGATCCCTTCCGGCGCGCCAGCTTCCACAGCCGCTTTCAAGATGACCATCGCGGCTTCCCTTGTGCTTTTTTTGGCTCGCGGGTGGGGGGAAAATATTATTCCATTTCTTGTCTTTAGCGCCATTAAAGCCTTGAAAATGGCTGTTGACGTGGGATTGGTGGTAGGGACTATTCCGGCGATAATGCCCAGAGGGGCAGCTATTTCACGATATCCGGAAACTTCATCATCTTCGATTATTCCGCAGGTTTTCGCGTCCTTATATTTATTATAAATATATTCTGACGCAAAATGGTTCTTGATGACCTTGTCTTCAAGAACGCCCATACCTGTTTCCTGGGCCGCCATTTTTGCGAGATCAATTCTTTTGGATGTGGCGACAGCCGCGGCATGCTTGAAAATTTCATCAACTTTTTTCTGATCAAAACGCGCAAACTCTTCCTGGGCGCGTTTTACGCGTTCTATTTTGTGATCAAGTTTTTCCGTATCTGCTGCTTTTTTGGTCATGTCTATATCCTTAAGGTTAATAAAATATTATAAATATATTAAAAACTGTTTTGTTTGGCCAAATCCCCAATGCGTGAAATTGCTTCAATAGTATCTTCCATGGAACCAAAGGATGTTAAGCGCACATATCCTTCTCCGCTTTGCCCAAAGCCCGCGCCAGGAGTACATACAAGGGAGGCCTTTTCCAGGAGGAGATCAAAAAAGTCCCAGGATTTCATACCGTCAGGTGTTTTAAGCCAAATATAGGGAGCGTTTTTTCCCCCCAAAACTTCCATTCCAAGTTCCTTAAGAGCGTTGGAGATTAGATCGGCATTGGACTGATAACCATGAATGACATCCATGATCTGTCTTCTTCCCTCTTCCGAATAGGTGGCGGCAGCTCCCTGCTGGACTATATATGGGCATCCGTTATATTTGGTGCTTTGGCGGCGATACCAGCAGGGATTTAACTCAATCTTGCCGCCTTTTCCATTTGATATTTTTAATTCTCTGGGAATAACCACATAGGCGCAGCGTAAACCGGTAAAACCGGCAGTCTTTGAAAAACTGCGAAATTCAACGGCAACTTCTTTCGCGCCATCTATCTCAAAAATACTATGAGGTATCCCATCTTCTCTTATGAAGGCCTCATAGGCGGAATCATAGAGAATGATCGCTCCTTCCTTACGCGCGTAATCCACCCATTCCTGCAGAGCCTGTTTGGAAAGGACTGTTCCCGTGGGATTATTGGGATAGCAAAGATAAATCATATCAACTTTGCTTTTGGGAAATTCCGGCACAAAATCATTTTCCTTTACACAGGGCAGATAGACAATTCTGCTCCATCTGCCGTCAATTTTTTCCCCGCCCCGTCCGGCCAGGACATTGGAATCGACATAGACTGGATAAACGGGATCAGTCACGGCGACAATGCTCTCTACAGAGAAGAGTTCCTGAAAATTGCCAACATCGGATTTGGCTCCATCGCTTATAAAAATCTCATCTGGCTTAATATCCATTCCCCTGGCGCGATAATCATATTCGGCAATAAGATCCTTTAAAAAGGAATATCCACCGTAGGGACCATATCCACGGAAATGTTCCCCGTGTCCCATTTCATCAACGGCTTTATGCAGGGCCTGAATGACTGCTGGAACAATGGGGCGGGTAACATCTCCTATGCCGAGGCTTATTATTTTGGCATCCGGATGCGAAGCCTTGTATTCATTAACTTTTCTGTCAATATCAGCAAAAAGATAATTGGCTTCCAATTTCATGAAATTGGGATTTATCGTAATCATTGGAACTCCGGGCCTGAATATTTTTCAGATTTACAGGTTATAATTTCCGTTAAAAACTGTTTTAGCAGGTCCAGTCATAAAAATATGATTACTGCCGCTATCCCAGTTTATATTCAATTTACCGCCGAGAACCTCTACCTCTACTTCTCTTTCGGTTAAATTATTAAGAATGCAGGCGACAACGGCGGCGCAAGCGCCGGTTCCACAGGCCAGCGTTTCACCTGCCCCTCTTTCCCAGACGCGCATTTTTATTCTGGAGCGGGAAAGAACTTCAACAAATTCCGTATTTGTCCTGTTGGGAAACATTACATGATTTTCAAATTGTGGTCCCAGTTCCCCAAGATTCAGACTGTCTATATCTTTCATAAAAACAACGGCATGGGGATTGCCCATGGAAACCGCCGTAATGTAATAATTTTGGCCATTAATCTCAACCGGATAATCAATACAGTATTTATCGGGCAATGGAGAGGGAAGATTAAGGGGAATTTTATCAGGATTTAGAACCGGTTCTCCCATATCCACAGTTGCGCCTGTGGCTATACCATTTTCACAATCCAGACGAATGATTTTAACGCCAGCGCCGGTTTCAAGAGACAGGAGTTCCTTTTTTATTATACCATTATCATATACATATTTTCCTACGCAACGGGAGGCGTTACCGCACATTTCAGCTTCGGTTCCGTCCGCATTAAACATGCGCATTCTGACATCGGCGATATTGGAAGGCAGAATTAAGACAAGACCATCGCCACCTACGCCAAAATGGCGATCACTGATCCTTTTTGCCAATTCTTCCGGATTTGAAATTTGTTCTGAAAAGCCATTGACGTAGATATAATCATTTCCTGTTCCTTCCATTTTGGTAAAGGGCAGGGTTCTGGCCATATCAGCCTCCAAATATGATAGACGCTTTGAGATAATATTGTTCCGCATTAATAAATATTAAAATATAAATCTATAGTATGAGTTACTTTTTATCAAGTGATTTAAATTGGAAGTTTGAATGGCCAAAATAATAATTAATTATTGATTCGTGTTTTGAGCCTCTATTTTCCGCATTGACTTTTATTCTGCCTTAAGGGAATAAGTTATTCATAATTTTTTTAAATTATATACATAACAGCCGAGGTTTGAAAAATTGAAAAATCAGGCCATGAAGCAGTGGCAGACGGATGATTCCATAGAATTATATGGTATCAACACCTGGGGCGCAGGCTTTTTTAATATATCCCAGGAGGGCGAAGTGGTAGTTTGTCCGCATGGGCCGGATGGACCTCAAATTTCAATACTGGAGATTATTTCCGGTATTCGGGCAAGAGGCTATAACATGCCTGTCCTGCTTCGTATAGAGAATATTTTAAGTTCAAGAATAACCAAAATACATGAATCCTTTCGCAAAGCCATTAAAAGTCTGGGCTATACTGGCGAGTTCAGGGGAGTTTTTCCCATAAAGGTAAATCAGCAGCAACAGATTGTGGAAAAGATTGCCCAATTCGGCTCCAAATATCACCATGGCCTTGAGGTGGGATCTAAGGCGGAATTAATCGCGGCTGTTTCCCTGATGCATGATTCGGACGCATGCATAATTTGTAATGGCTATAAAGATGAAGAGTTTATTGACTTGGGACTTCAGGCTGCCAGACTGGGATTGAATATTTTTTTTGTACTGGAAATGCCTGGAGAGCTGGAGATGCTTCTGGATCGTTCAGAAAGCCTGGGTGTCCGGCCTCAAATCGGGGTCAGGGCAAAACTGGCTGTCAAGGCAAATGGTCACTGGACGGATTCCGGCGGGGAACGCTCCACTTTTGGTCTTTCTCCAGCCCAGATAGTGGATGTTGTTGATACCCTGAAAAGCCGGGAAATGATTGATTGTTTCAAGCTACTGCATTATCACCTGGGTTCCCAGATTTCCAACATTAGGGATATACGTCTTGGTGTTATGGAAGCGGGGCGCTTGTATGCGGGACTGGTGGAAGAGGGCGCGCCCATGGGCTATCTAGATCTGGGTGGTGGGCTGGCCGTTGACTATGATGGATCCCATACCAACTACATTTCTTCCCGCAATTATAATCTTGATGAATATTGCATGGATGTGGTTGAGGCGATAATGACCATTCTGGATGAAAAGAAAATTCCCCATCCTCATATAATTACCGAATCGGGCAGGGCGACTGTAGCTTATTGTTCTGTCCTTCTCTTTAATATTCTGGATGTCTATGTAGTGGAGGAAGCCAGACTTCCAGAAAATTTACCAGAAGATACTCCGGAACCCGTGCGTAACTTACATGAAACCCTCGGGGGGATCAGTCTGCGCAATTTGCAGGAAAGTTACAATGATGCCATATATTACAGGGATGAAATTCGCCGCCTTTTTTCCAATGGATCTGTTAATTTAAGACAGCGGACGCTGGGGGAACGTTATTTTTGGGCGATAATAATGAAAATAGCCCAGGAAAAAAGCAAATTAAAAAGCGTACCCAGGGACTTGGAAGATATAGATGTTAATCTGGCCGATATTTATTATGGTAATTTTTCTGTTTTCCAGTCCTTGCCGGACACCTGGGCCATTGATCAACTTTTCCCGGTCATGCCTGTTCACCGCCTGAATGAGCGGCCAACAAGACAGGGTATAATTTCCGATATTACCTGTGATTCAGATGGCAGGATAGATCATTTTATCGATCCGCAGGGAATGAAACCCATGCTGGAGCTTCATCCATTAAAGGAAGGAGAAGAGTATTATCTGGGAGTATTTCTTGTGGGAGCATATCAGGAAACCATGGGAGATCTGCATAATCTGATGGGGGATACAAACGTTGTCTCTATTAGGGCGTCAGATGATGGATCTTATGAATTTGTCAGGGAAATAAGGGGAGATTCAGTTTCAGACGTCCTGAGTTATGTGGAATATGATACCAGACACATTCTGGATAATTTGAGAGACGCAGCGGAACAGGCCGTGAGGAAAGGCAATATCTCCCCAAGTGAAAGACTTTCAATAATGCAGGCTTTTGAAGATGGCATGAGAGGCTATACCTATTTTGAGCGCTAAAAAAGAGATTGAAAAATAAAAATCCTGTAAAAGTCTTTATTCATTCATGGTTGGGAAAAAACATCTGGCCTGCCAATCCGGTCCGATATGTTTCCAGGGAGGGGCTTCCTTAAAACAGATTTCCTTTGCCCTGGGACAGCG
>CAYNKM010000042.1:0-9026 GCA_964397795.1 uncultured Desulfovibrio sp.
GCTCCGGTCAACAAGGCTATATCCTGAAGCATGGCCTTGCGGCGATCGCCAAAACCAGGAGCTTTAACAGCGCACACCTGCAAGGCGCCACGCAGTTTGTTGACAACGAGGGTGGCAAGAGCTTCGCCTTCAACATCTTCGGCGATTATCAGAAGAGGACGATTGACTTTGGCAACCTGCTCCAGAATTGGAAGCATGTCTTTCATTGTGCCGATTTTCTTTTCTGTGCAAAGAATATAGGGATTGTCCATTTCGCAGATCATTTTTTCCGCGTTGGTGACAAAATAGGGAGAGAGATAGCCGCGGTCGAAGAGCATGCCTTCCACTATATCCATAGTGGTTTCAAGACCCTTTGCCTCTTCAACAGTAATAACGCCTTCCTTGCCGACCTTGGCCATTGCTTCCGCTATAATATTGCCAATAGTGGCATCGCCATTGGCGGAAATTGTTCCGATCTGGGCAATTTCTTTCTGATCTCTGGTGGGTTTCGCCATTTCGGCAAGAGCGGCAACGAGAATATCGACACCTTTATCAATTCCGCGTTTGACGGCCATAGGATTGCGGCCGGCCGCGACAAGCTTAACACCTTCATGATAAATGGATTGAGCAAGAATTGTGGCTGTTGTAGTTCCGTCGCCGGCTGTATCGGAAGTTTTGGATGCTACTTCCTTGACAAGCTGGGCGCCCATATTCTCAAATTTGTCATCAAGTTCAATTTCCTTGGCTACTGTGACGCCATCCTTGGTAATGACTGGAGCGCCGAAAGACTTTTCAAGCACAACATTGCGGCCTTTGGGGCCCAGGGTAATTTTTACGGCATTAGCCAGTTTATCTACACCGCGACCCAGTTTTTCACGCGCTTTGACATCAAAAAGGACTTCTTTGGCAGACATACTTAAGACTCCTCCTAAATATTGAGGCGATATTAATTAAAAAAATAAACAGTCTCAAACTTCACATGAATTTGAGAACATAAATAAAAAGGAACTACTGCTCAATAATGGCCAGAATGTCTTCTTCTCTCATCACGAGGTGATCGACATTGTCAAGTTTGACTTCTGTACCGGCATATTTATTGAAGAGAACTTCATCGCCTTTTTTAACAGACATGGGAATAAGCTTGCCAGCTTCATCATATTTGCCCGGACCCACTTCCACGACCTGGCCCTTTGAGGGTTTTTCCTTGGCAGAATCAGGAATAAAAAGACCGCCAGCTGTTTTTTCCTCAGATTCAAGACGTTTTACAAGAACCCGGTCATTAAGGGGTTTCAGTTTCATAATTTTCCTCCAAAAATTTTTAAGGCCCGGGAGGGCAATCAAACTTCAAATCGGCGCTTGCCCTGATAATAACAACGCGGGAAAAAAACGATTTATCCCGCCCATTATTTAGAATAAGACAGTCTTTTTAATTGAAAAGGGGGCAACGCAATTTTTCGCCATAAAAAATTTCATTTTCCCCTTGATGTCCTATTGGCGGCAGGCGCGATCAGGGTAAAAAAACACTTTGGAAAAACAGGGAAAACATCCGGTTTCCGCCCGGCAAGTATTATATAAAACAAACTATATTTTCTCAATCAATATTGTAGTATCCAGACAAAAATATTTGCCTTTCCTGATCTGAAATGCCTGTTATGTGGCTTGCGGCAAACACGGCTTTTCCCAAATTTGATTGTTTACCGAATAAATCTTCGTCACCAATTCGCCATTCATCATTATTAAATTAAAAGAACATCCAACCGCTTCCCTTCCCGTCAAAAAGATTTTCATTCACTCCTGTCTTTAATGCCTGTTGATTTGCTCTCCACTCCTTGTCAGCAGACGCGGAATTTCAATACGAATTATATGGACGAATTCTGGCAAAATTTTAATAAAGATCTTCCGCGAATAACATTTTTCAGAAAATGCCGCTTTCTTGCCTATCGCACTTGAAAATATTTCCGCATTATTTAAATATCTTGGCAAGCAATAATTAATTATTTTTATATAGATTTATTGTTAATAAAACTGATATAAGCCAATCCTTGCGGAGGAACTCCATGCCAGAAACAGCCAATCCCATATCTTCAGCCGCTTGTCTTATCCTGGCGGCAGGCAAGGGCACGCGAATGCGCTCTCCCCGTCCCAAAGCGCTTCAGACCCTTTTGGGCTCTCCCATGCTGGCATATCCCCTGGCTGCGGCGAGGCCGATTTTTGGAGACAGGATTTTTGTTGTGACTGGTCATGGTGCTGAAGAAGTGCGCAGGGAATTTCCGGATATTCCATTCATTATACAGGAACCACAGCTGGGGACGGGGCATGCTGTTCAATGCGCTCTGGAGGATCTTGCGCCCTTCTCCCACGTTCTCGTTCTCAATGCTGACGCTCCCCTGGTCAGCACAAGCTGGATTATTGATTTTATTACCCGGGCTGGAGACGCCGATATTGCCTTTGCCAGTATTCAGCTTCCCGAGCCTGGCTCCTACGGCAGGGTTGTGCGGAAGGACGGAGAGCTGGCTGGCATTGTTGAAGCGAAGGATTTTGACCAGAATCAGCACGGACAGATAACGGGAGAAGTCAATACCGGAATATGGTGGCTTAAACTTGATATCCTTAAAAATCTTCTGCCGAGAATTAATAGCAAAAATAAAGGCGAAGAATATTATCTTACAGATTTGGTTTCTTTGGGGCTTGAGGAAGGTCTTACAGTAAAAAGTATCCAGTGCGGAGAGGACGCCGATCTCATGGGAATCAATACTCCCCTGGAACTTGCCGCCATGGAAGAACGATTAAGGGTAAAGATAGCAGCCCAGCTTCTTGCCCAGGGAGTAATAATACATGCGCCCCTGCTCGTGAGGGCAAGCCCGTTTGCCCGCATTGAACCAGGCGCGGAAATTGGCGGGCCATGTGAAATTTACGGCAATTGCCATATCCATTCGGGCGCGATAATTGAGTCACATTGTATTATTGAAGATTCGGAAATATCAACAGGTGCTGTAATACGCTCTTTTTCCCATATACAAAAAGCAAAAGTGGGGGAAAATGCCCTGGTAGGTCCGTATGCGCGTTTAAGGCCGGGCGCGATCATCTCCAGAAATTCCCACGTCGGCAATTTTGTGGAATTAAAAAATACGGAGATGGCCGAAGGTTCAAAAGCCAACCATCTTTCCTATCTTGGCGATTCGCGCATAGGGGAAGGCACAAATATTGGAGCCGGAACCATAACCTGCAACTATGATGGCAAAAACAAACATCATACCGAAATAGGTAAACACGCCTTTATAGGCAGCAACACCGCCCTTGTTGCTCCTGTTTCCATAGGCGATAACGCACTGGTGGGAGCTGGATCGACCATCACCCGCGATGTGCCGGAGGGAGATATTGGCATTGGCCGGGCAAGACAAAAAAATATACGAAAACGGCATGACTAAAAGCCGTATTCAAATCTGGCCGCGCCTTTCCAGAATAAAAAAACCGTCTATCCCGAATTTATATGTCCGATAAAAATTTTCTGCCTTCCGATCTCCCGCTCCGGCTGGATGAAGAAACGCTAAAAGGCCTGTCAATATACCTTGACCAGCTTCTTGCCTGGAACAAGGTGCTCAATCTTTCCGCCTTTAATAACCGCGAAAAAATCATGCAGGAATTAATCGCGGACAGCTTCTATCTCGCGGATTTTTTAACCGGAATCCTGGGGGAAGACGCGCGACCCTTTACAGCGGATCTTGGCGCGGGCGCGGGTTTGCCAGGCATTCCGCTGCGTCTTGTCTGGCGAGCGGGAACATATACCCTTGTAGAAGCGCGCGAAAAACGCGCCCTATTTCTGACCAATGTTCTTTCCAGATTGAAATTGCCGGACACTTTCGTCTTTCGGGGGATGGCAGAAAAATTTTTCCAGTCCGCTGACAGGAAAATCAACTGCATTGTTAGCCGCGCCTTCATGCCCTGGCCAAAGCTTGGAGCATTTTGTTACCCGCACCTGGACGAATCGGGCTTTCTCATAATTATGGCAAATCAAAAAGCTCCGGATAAGCTTGATAACTGGCTGCTTGCTTCGGAGTATTCCTATCCGGTTGGAGAAAGAACCCGTTATTTCTGGGCAGTGCGGAAAAAATGAGTAAAAAAACCTCCATTCTTCCCGACCGCCCATCTGACCCATATATCCTGATCAAATTTATTTTTTATTTCCTTTTGACATGCGCGCTCGCTTTCGCCCTGCGCCTGCTTGAATGGCCAAGCTGGCAAAATCCTGAATATCGCCTGGGAGATCAAATGCTTCTTGCCACTCATGACGCCTATCACTGGCTGGCGGGGGCGGTTGGCTTTGGCAGGGCTATCGATCACCCCATGGCAATTAATTTGCGCGTCATTTCCAGACTTCTTGACGTAATGCCGGCCAATGCCGCTTTCTGGTTTCCAGCTTTTCTCGCAAGCCTAGTCGCGGGCATGGTCTTTGCCTGGTGCGCCCTTCTGGGCAGCATGCAGGCAGGTATCGCCGCCGGCCTGATTGCCAGCATTTCTCCGGGTTTTCTCGCCAGAACGCTTCTGGGCTATTACGATACCGATCTCGTTACCCTCTTTTTTCCACTTGTCATATCAATTATCCCCGCTTTATGGTGCGGACGTTTTCTGCTCTTGCCTCCCAAATCAGGATGGAAATTTTCACCAGGCTTCAGAAATTTAAAAAACCTGATAAAAAAAACCGACCCTGGCGAAGCGGAAAACTCCCTTTTACCATCTTCTCGCTTCTGGATTATCTTCCTCGCTACAGGCGGACTTTTTGCCTGGTGGACTCAACAGTGGCACTCGGTTTTTCCCTACCTTATCCGCTATAATGTAATTCTGCTTTTGCTTATAACCTTGATTTTTTCCGACTCAAGGCGATGCAGACAGCTTATGGTGATTTCCCTCTGCTTTTCCATACCTGCCCTCGGCGGCCCCATCGGAATTTTTCTTCCCCTTTTTTTGCTGCTTGCCAGTTTTTTTCCTCAAATCTATAAAAAGGACATAAATCCCCTTATACTTTTATGCCTCATCGTTTTGACATTCTGGCTTATAATAAGCGACGATATTCTGAATACCCTGCTCAACCAGATCAACGCCTATCTGAAGCCGTCCGGAGATACGCACAATTCCGGGACGGCGTCCCTGATGTTTCCATCCGTTGCCCAGTCCATAATTGAAGTACAGGATTTATCTCTTCCAGCCCTTTTCCCCTATTTTCACCCCTGGCTTGAAGCGGCGATTTTTGGTTTCGCCGCCTTCATAATCCTGATCTTTGTCCGGCCTTTGGCCCTTTTTCTTCTCCCCCTCTTCGCGCTTGGACTTTTAAGCTCATATCTGGGAGGAAGAATGGTCATGTTTGGCGCGCCCATAGTGGCTCTGGGACTCAGCATTCCCGTTTATGGCCTTTTTCTAAAACTTTTTTCAAAAATGATAAGCGCAGCCGCCTGCGGATGGATCTCCTGCCTTGTTCTCTGCGCCCTGCTGGTGGCGCCCTTTGCCGACATGATCCCCGCCCTTTCCCAGGGCCCCATTATCAATAGACGCCATGCGGCAGCCTTGAGCCAGATTTCGGAAATCACTCCCCCTGACGCCATGCTCTGGCTCTGGTGGGACTGGGGATATGCCGCTCATTATTTCGCAAGAAGAAATACCATCGCGGATGGAGCTGAACATGGGGGGCCGTCCCTGTATCTGCCCGCCGCCGTATTCGCCACAAATAATCCCCGCTTTGCCCGCCAGATTATCAGATACGCGTCAGACAGGGGAAACATACCGGGCAATTTCTTTAAGGACATGGACGCGGCTTCGGCGCAGGAACTCATCAACCGTCTCCGTTCCAATAACGAGGCGCTGGTGGCCGGCAAAGGTCGCCAGTATATTATAACAAGTTTTGAAATGCTCAAACTTGGTTTCTGGATTAGCAATTATGGCAACTGGAATTTTATTCTGGGCCAGGGAGAAGGCGGGGCAATCTCCATTCTCCCCCAGGCTCTCGCCTATAACTTTAATTCCGGCGAAGTGCGTCTTGAAGGAAGGAGAAGTATTATTTTCCCCATATCAATCAGCGTTTTTGAAGAAACCGGATTGAAGCAAAAAAATTATGTGCTTGACTGGTTTCGGGCGCATCCCTCCGCTTCCCTGGCCAGTCAGAACGCCTTTCTGGAAAGCCGGAGAAATATAAATTTCCTTTTTAACAGGGTGACTGATGAAAAACTTGCAATGGATGAAAACATTTATCGATCCATGATGGTCCAGCTCCTTTTATGCGATCCTCATGATTCCGCCATTTCGCCCTACTTCAGGCTAATTTTCGACAATGTTTTCGCGCGGGTTTATGAGGTCCTGCCGGCAAGCGGAGACCAGGTGGCCAGACATTAAAATAATCGCGGATTTTGCCGGATTATTCATTTTCACTCTGTTATAATCATCTGTTGATGGCAAAGAAAATTTTAAAGTATTATAAAACACAATTTTTTCAATAAATTACATTTATAAAAACTAAAGTTTTTTGAAAAAGGGGGTCTGGGGGACTGAATAGCCGTTAGCGGCTTTGCTGCTTACGGATACGGCGTACCTTGCGGGTAGAAAACTTTTGTTCACAAAAGTTGTCATCCCCCAGAAAAACAACACATAGCTTGAACAGAGCGTTCATTTTTAAATATGTTTATTTTTTACATATTTAAACGAAAACTCATCAGGTCTATTGACGCCAGTCCAGCCAAACTATATTTTAAATTTTTGTACAGGCCAGGCCAATTTTCATCCTCTATGCCATTCTGAAAGGGGGAAAAGCCTTATGGCAGTAACAACCCAGGATTATTACCAACTTTTGGGCGTCAACAGAAACGCCAAGCCTGAAGAAATTTCCAAAGCTTTTAAAAAACTTGCCCGCAAATATCATCCTGATTTCAATCACGGCGATAAAAACGCGGAAGAAAGATTCAAAGAAATTAATGAGGCTTATGACGTTCTGAAAGATCCCGAAAAACGCAAGCTTTATGATCAATTCGGCCATGACTTCGAGAATGCCCGTCACTTCTCGGGACAGCAGGGAGGTGGCGGAGGTCACTTTACCTTTAATGGCCAGGATATGGGCGGGGCTGATTTTAGCGATATTTTTGAAAATCTTTTTGGCGGCGGTCGAAGCGCGAGCGGCGGTTTTGGCAGTTTTGGCGGTTTTCAGCAAAAACCGCGACGCGGACGGGACGTTGAGGCTGAACTTCCGCTTACCTTGCAGGAAGCTCTCAAGGGCGGTAAGCGCAAGGTAACTATCCAGATGCCAGATGGGCCAAAGACCCTGGAAATAACCGTGCCCGCTGGAGTAAGGGACGGCGCAAAGCTCCGTCTTTCCGGCCAGGGAGATCCGTCTCCCAACGGCGGACCGGCAGGTGACCTCTTCCTGCGAGTGCGGTATCAGCCTAACAGCATGTTTAAAGTTGACGGCATAAACTTGCAGAGCGAGGTTGATATAACTCCCTGGCAGGCCGTTCTGGGCGCCAAAGTCAAAGTCCCCACTCTGGAAGGCGACGTGGAACTTACCATCCCGCCTGGCACAAGTTCTGGCCGTAAATTCCGCCTGCGCGGCAAGGGTATGGGGTCTCCGGCAAACAGGGGAGATCTGTTTGTCAAAACCCGCATTGAAGTTCCTTCAACCCTGACTCCCGAAGAAAAAGAGTTGTGGGAAAAGCTTGAGAAAATTTCGACTTTTAAAGCCCAGGGAGGCAAGGGATAATGAGTATAATGAAAAAAGACTCAAATCTGCCGAATCCTTCGGAGCTTATGGCATGGGAAGAATTTCTGGAAATAACCGGTTTAAGTCCGGAACAGCTTGAAGAAATTGTCTCCCTGGAATGGCTTGACACCCGCACAAGCGCAACCAGCGCCATTCTGTTCAGGGATCGCGATATTTATAAAGTCCGTAAGCTGGGCAGGATTTGCGGCGATTTTGAACTGCCTGTAATAGGCGGAACCATTATTGTAGATTTGCTTGAGCGTATTGACCGCCTTGAACAACTGGTTCGGGAACTGGACAGCCTGGGCAAACGCTGATTATGTGAAAACTTATAAACGGGGTTTTTATGGATCTCAACAAATTTACTGACAAAGCCCGCGAGGCCATAAGCTCTGCTCAAGCCATTGCGGCAGGCATGGGCCATCAGGAGACTGGACCCGAACATATGGCTTTGGCGCTGGTGCAGCAGGAAGGCGGAATAGTTCCCGCAGATCTTGATCATATGGGCGTGTCTCCCAAGGCTCTTGCCGTAGCGCTGGAAACATCCCTGCGCAAACGCCCCTCCATATCCGGTCCTGGTCTTGATCCCCACAAAATAATGGTCACCCAGGAGTTGGCCACTGTTTTTAATGACGCCCTTAAAGAGTGCGCCAGACTTCAGGATGATTATATAAGCACTGACACTGTCTTTCTGGCTCTCACTGAAGTTTCTCCCAGCACTCCGCTTGGAAAAGTTTTACAGGAATATAAAATCTCCCGTGCCAATTTCTTCAAAGCCATGGAAGAAATGCGCAATGGCCAGAAAGTTACAACCCCCACTCCTGAAGAAACTTTTGACGCACTGGCCAAATATGCCCGCAATCTTGTAGAAGCAGCCAGACTGGGAAAAATGGATCCGGTTATCGGGCGCGACTCCGAAATAAGGCGGGTTATCCGCATCCTTTCCAGACGTACCAAAAATAATCCGGTTCTCATTGGCGAAGCCGGCGTTGGCAAAACTGCAATTGTCGAAGGTCTAGCATTCCGTATTGTAAAGGGGGACGTGCCTGAAAGTCTGCGCGGACGCCAGATTTATGCCCTTGATATGGGCGCCCTTATAGCTGGCGCAAAATATCGCGGCGAATTTGAAGAACGTCTGAAAGCCGTCCTCAACGATGTGGAGAAGAGCGAGGGCAAGATTATACTTTTCATTGACGAGCTTCATACAATTGTCGGGGCAGGAAAAACAGAAGGATCAATGGATGCTGGAAACCTGCTCAAACCTATGCTGGCGCGCGGGGAACTGCATTGCATAGGCGCCACCACAGTTGAT
>CAYNKM010000043.1:0-8970 GCA_964397795.1 uncultured Desulfovibrio sp.
ACCATATCATATCTTATAAAATATTTTTAATAAAAGTGACAATGTAAATACTGGACAATTTATTGACTCTTGACTATTTAATTACTTCATTAAATAAAAAAAGGCATTTCAGGTGTCAATGAATCGAAATTTAGTAAAAACCAATCTGGCAATCGGCCTGATTTTATTAATAGGTTTCGCGCTTGTAGCCTGGCTGGGCAACAGGACAAATTACGCCAATTCTATCAAAAGCCTTGAGCAGGTAACCACATTAACAGCCGATGGCATTTATTACCAGCTTTCCAAAATGCTGAACAAGCCCGTCGATATTGCCCTCACAATGTCACATGATACCCTGCTTATAAGTCATTTGGCAGGACGGAACAGAAATACTGATGAAGATGAATATACGGAGACAATAAAAAATTATCTTGAAGCCTATCGTCGGGAATACAAGTTTGATTCCGTCTTTCTGGTATCCTCAAGCACTGGACGTTATTATACATCCAACGGTTTTGATCGGTTTATAACTGATAATAAACAGGATGATTCCTGGTATGAGAAGTTTCTGGCTTCCAAAAAAAATTATGAACTAAACGTGGACAATAACAAGGACATTGGCAAACAGCGCGCGATAACAGTTTTTATAAATTGTAGGGTAAAAGACCCGGCTGACAAGACTGTTGGCGTCATAGGCATAGGCATCAATATTGATTACCTGAAAAATGTAATCAATAATTATGAAAAGGATTATGGAGTACAGGTATTTTTTATCAATCATGAAGGCCGGATAGAGGTATCAAGCAGCCATACCGGACTTGAGGATGTTAATTTTTTTGAGAGATTTCACATAAGGAATATGGAGACAAAGGTTCTGGATCGGGAAAACCAGGATGAGATCTATGGTTTCTGGACCAGTTCTGAAAGTCCGGATTCAGTTTACTTCGTCACCCGTTATATGCCTTCGCTATCCTGGTATGTGGTAATCAGCCAGAACACTTCAAAGATCATCCAGGACATGAAAGCCCAGCTCGCGGGAACCCTGTTTGTTCTGGCGCTGATCATGGGAGCGGTAGTTTTCATTATTTCCATGCTCATCAAGAGGTTTAATTCAAGTATCACAAAGATTATTGATCAGCGACATGAGTTATTCAAAAAAGCCACCAAGGTTCTTTATGAAGATATTCTGGAATGGAATATGGATAAAAATACCTCGGTGGACAAGAACACCCGCGCCTATCTGCAAAAGCTTGGTCTGACAAATCCAACCTATGACGAAGGCATTAAGCTGATAGCGGAAACGCAGATCGCGCCGGAATTCCGGCAGGCGTATCTGGAAAAATTTAATCGAAAGTCAATTCTAAAGAATTTTGCAGAAGGAAAAAGCAACCTTCAATTTGACCTTCGCGCCACCAAAGATGGCGAAAAATATCACTGGATTCGTATTGACGGGCAGATATTTTATTCGCCCGAGGACAACGCGCGCCATCTATTTGTTTACAGAAAAAATATTGATAATGAAAAGCATAAGGAATTTCTTGCCAACATTGATGAAATGACAAGGTTTTATACAAAGAAGGCTACTGAAAGGATGATAATTGACGCTCTGGATGACAGACGCCAGGGTAAGTTTGCCTTTATGATTATGGATATTGACAATTTCAAGCAGGCAAACGATAGATTTGGCCATGCTTTTGGCGATTTGTGTATAAAAACTTTTGCCCAGAGAATTAAAGCTCATTTTCGTGAGTCGGATATATTGGGCAGGCTGGGCGGAGATGAGTTTGCCGTATTCATGCCAATACCGGGCATGAAGTGGCTGACTGAAAGGGCGGAGGAACTTTCAAGGGATCTGAATTTTACCTGCACAGACGGCGATATAAGCTGGGCTATTTCGGCCAGTATCGGGATATCAATTTGTCCAACCGATGGAAAAAGCTTCTTTGAACTTTACCGCAGGGCGGACGAAGCCCTTTATCGCACAAAGGAAAGGGGCAAGAATGGTGTTTCCTTTGCCAGCTGGAAATATAATTAATTTCCCAGCCTGTATTTTTGGAGGATGCGATGGAGAGCCTGGCCGGGGCAGAGAAAGGATTCATAAAGGCAAAACTCATCGACCAGCCAACTTTCCGTAAACTGTATTTTCTGAAGCTTTTTCTTTTCCTGTTCTGAAAAGGGTTTTTTCAGGCGACATAGTGTAATGTGCGGCCTATAAGGCCGGTTTTCAATTTTCTCACCCAGTTCCGCCATACCTGAAGAAATTTGCGCCTGCAGTAAAACAAGCTTCTCGCATGGTTCAATGCCAATCCACAACACCCTGTTTCCAAATGTGCCAGGCGCAGCCAGGGTTAAATTAAAACTATTCGCTTTAATTTTTTCCAGGGCCTGTTCATATTTCCCCGCATCTGTCATCTGACCGATAAAATACAGCGTTATATGAAGATTCTTATTGAATATATGATCCGGAAATGCTGAATCCAGGCCGGACAGGGCAGATTTGATCTTGTCCGGAATTGGCAGGGCGACAAAAAGCCGGCGGGTTTTATTGGAAGTCATACAGTGGTTCAAACAGTATCTTAATATTTTGATATGAAATAATATTTAATTTATTCCAGATCCAGGATTTTGTCAAAATCATCGCCTGTCCGAATGGATTGCTAATGATGGTTAATGATAGGCCAGCATGGACATTGATCTGGTATTCGTCATGATTTTATCAGAAATTTAAATGATAAAAGGATCTCATATTTGGAATATTAACTTTATCCTACTGTTTACAATCATGTGGTGGTATGCCCCGAATTGCCAGGTTCACTAAAGAAAAATTGAATATTTAATCCGAAATATTATATTGATGAGTGATAAAAAGATGTAGCAGATTTCAGGATTTGTTAATCCTGTCATAGATAAATTTTATAACTGGAGGGAGAAATTTCACGCCAAGCCAGACTGCTCCAAGGAAGAGGGCAAAGACTGGAGCGAGAAGTCCCCAGGAATGTCTGGATGCTCCTTCCCAGATGCCGCTAGCCCAGAAAAGGAGAAAAACAGCCACCACGATTCCGGAAGAGATGAAGGCCTTTCTCATTCCGGTTTGCCAGAAGAAGTTTATGGCGCAGGCGGCAGCCAGAACCGCAGCGCATGCCATCATGAGGACACCAAGGATGCCAGCCATTAAAAGATCCGGATTCAGGTTAATAGAATTCAGGGTTTATTTTTTTCATAAAGGGTTACGAGTTTAATCGCCGCTGATACAATACCCCAGATTATCCCCAATATACCGATATAAATGAAGATTAAATTAATCCAGGAGCTGAATGAAGCGGTATGGGAATCTTCATCAAGGCCTTTTATCCAGAAGAATACAAATATGGAGACGATAATTCCGGAATAGATAAAGGCGCGTTTCAAGCTGGTCTTTCCGTAATGGGAAATTGCGAACCCAATGGCCGCGACCATACAGATTAATATTAGTACGCCCAATAGAAATTTCAAAACCAGAGCCTGCCGTATAAAATATTGCCGACGAAATTTATTGGTATTCTCCGGCCATATTTAAAACAAAGGGGAGACGACGCTCCCCTGTTTTTAACATCATAAACGGTTAAACCGTTTTATTTTAGGCGTATGGATTGGCATACAGAAGGATGAAGCTGATAACCAGGGCATAAATGGCCAGAGATTCAATAAAGGCGAATGCCAGGATCATGGTGCCAGTAATTTTACCGCTAACTTCCGGATTTCTGGCTACCCCTTCGCACGCGCCCTTAAGACCAACGCCCATGCCGATACCGCACCCGCAGGCGGCAACGCCGATGCCCAGGGCGGCTGCAAGACAGGTAAGGCCGAGAGAATCGGAATTAAGAGGCTCGGCAGCCATAGCCATACCGGCCATGCCCAAGAACATGAGCATATTTACCGCTACCATGAAAAATTTCCGCATTGTGAACTCCTTTGTCTATATTATTGGGCTGCAAGCAGCCATTCCCCCGCAGAAAAATTAATGTTCCGCTCCTTCCAGCGCGCTTGATATATAGAACATGGTAAGCATAAAAAAGACAAACGCCTGCATGCATTTGCCAAGAAGGAAAAGTCCATAAATCGGTATGGTGCCAAGAATGGGAGCCATGATGAAAAAGAGGATAATGACTATTTCCTCACCCCTTATATTTCCGAAAAGACGGAGAGCAAGAGATACCGGCCTTGAGAGATGGGAAACAATCTCAAGAGGAAACATCAGAGGTATAAGCCATTTGGATGGTCCAAGGAACTGGTTGATGTAATGGGCTTTCCAGCGGGCCAGACCGACATAATTATAATAGAACCAGACAAATATCGCCATACAGGCGGTAGTGTTGAGATTTGCTGTGGGAGCGTCGCAGCCGGGAATCAGGCCCAGGATATTCATGGCGAAAATATAGATGAGGATACCTGCCAGCAGGGGCACATACCTTTTGCCTACAGGGCCCATGGAAGAGACTATGAATTTTTCTGAAAGATCTATCACAGCCTCAAAAAAGTTCTGCAATTTTCCGGGAATTATCTGCAGGCGGGAGCGCAGATAAAGCGCGGTGACGAGCAATATGGCCATCGCGAGCCAGGAGTAGAAGACATGCTTGAAGGGAAGAACCTGACCGAAGAGATGGATTTCATCCATACCAAGGAAGGTGGAAAGTAAAACTGGTTCTGGCAATGATCCGGCCATGATAATTCTCCCTGTGTTGGTTCGGTATCAGAAAATTTCCGTGAAAGGCCTAGTAGGAATGTTTCAAATGCCAGGCATAAGTTACTATGCCCAGAAAAGCGCCGGTTGTCATTCCGGCAATAATTGCAACTGGAGAAGCATTGAATATTGTTAAAGCAAAATACAGTAAAATCGCCAATAAAACAAGCCTCAAAATAAAGCTTGTAAAGACCAGGCGAAATAGGGCAACTCCGAAATTATCCAGGGAGATGCGGTTAAAGAGTCTTGCCCAGCTCCAGAATATCCATGTCATGCAGGCAAGCCCGCTTGCGAACCAGAAAAGGGGAGGGAAGGCGGTAAAGAGGACGCCTCCCAAAAGAATGAACGCTCCGCTTGCCAGAATCAAGTTTCTCAATAAAGGACGGACGAGATGATGGCTTATATTCCTGTGCCAGAGGTATCCGTCCAGCGGCTGACAGATTTTCCTCCACCATGTCTTGACTATATTCATTTATAAATCGTTGCCGGGCTTGTCCATTTTCCGGATAGCTTCCCTGCTGTCCCGCCAGACATTGAGAAAACCCGCGATTATGCCCACAAATAAAAAAATCATTTTGCACCAGGGACCGGTATTGAAAAGGAGATCGAGGCCATATCCCAGGGCGAAACCGGTCAGAGGGCCGCTAGCCATATGCAGCCCAATCATGCCATAGCGGGCAGAAGCCTTCATACCATCTTTCTGGCTATCTATTATATCCTTATATGACATTATAATACCTTGAAAAGAATTTACATTAGCCTTAAAAGTTCGTCAACGCGCAGACATTGGCGTTAGAGGCAAGACTGATAAATTTTTGGGGGAGAGCGGTAAATGCAATCAGGGGATGTTTCCAGAACAGAGTCTCTCATTGAAGAAATGAATAATATTTTTAAGCAGGGTAAGTGGAATAAGGAAACTTCAGATTTTTATATGGAGAAAGCGCGGCAGACAGTCACGGAAGACAAGGCGGGAAGTGAAACGCTTCTGGGAATGATTTCCGGTTTCAATGGGGATTTTTCTCAAATGGAGAAATATTTTGAACGTGCTTTGCAATTATCAGAATCAAATCCTGACATAATTTTACATTATGGCAAATGCCTTTATAATATTGGGAATTTCAGCCATGCGGTCCAGATTCTGATGCCTCTTGCAGATTCGTTAAAGGAAGCTTCCCTGACTATGGGACTTGCGTGTAAAGCCCTGGGACTTGAAAGCAGGGCCGCATATTATCTGGAAGTAGCCGGCGCTGTTCCATGTCCTGACGTTGAGATTCCAGCTTCTCCCTGTCAGGACAAGGCAATGGAGGCAGTCTATGAAAGTTTCAAAAAAGAGAAGGAAATATGGCAAAGCCTTTCCACTCGTTAAGTTTCGGGCGGGTGGTCAATTTAAATAAGGCCGTTATTTCAGATTCCGGAGGATTTAGGGCAGGATCTGACAATGTAATTAATGGCGGCTCTCTTGAATTTGTTCTCGACGCGGTTCTTTTCCCCGTATTTGGCAATGATTTATATCCCGAAGTTGTGGACAAGATCGCGGCAATCGCCCAGACAATTATAACGAGGCATATTTTCAGGGACGGCAACAAAAGGACGGGCCTCGCTGTGATTGTGGCCCTGGCGCGGGCAAATAATATTAAGTTTGTTCCGGACAAGGATGCGGAAGATTTCATGGTTGAAATCGCGGCAAAGTCCTTGTCTGTGGAAACAGTTTCCGACTGGCTCAGAAAAAAAATGGACGTTTCTGAATGCGGAGAATAAAATAGCCGGTTTACAAGTCAAGATAGGAAAATATAAATATGCCGGTGGCAGAGACAGGGAAGAAGATTTTAAGACAGAAAATTTTCCTGAAAATTACTTATGAATATTTGCCTGACTGGAATTTTTAATCCTATAAATCAAATATCGCCATAAATTTCAAAAACTCAAATTGTTATTTCCATCTGTATGGCAATATTATTCGCTTCTTTCTATTGGCGAATCCTGTCTGGCCGCTATGTTCAAACGTGTCAAGGCAAGGAGTATTTATCACTTACATTTCCTGTTCCATGAAGTTTCAGCCATGTCTACTCTCCTATGGTTTTTTCAAAACTTTCAGAAAGCAGATCTGTAATCTTTACACGAATATTTCCATAATCGCGCGGCAGCCTGTATCGTCCAGTCACCAGTCCGTTCTTGCCAGGGTTGTCGAATATGTCTGGCCGCAAAAACTTGCCGTTATAATTCCAGTCTATGGCAACAGTATCCACAAGCTGACGCCAATCCTCAACATTCTCTCCCGCCAGGGAAAGTTTCTGGAGCAGGTTTTTGGGAAAAAACTGACGGATAATCAGCTCTCCGTTTTCCACCGTGATTTCAGCCTGCGGGTCACACTTAAAAGCCAGGTCTTTGCGCTCCCTGAGGATATCCAGAACCCTTACATCTACCTCATACTTTTTGCCGATCTCCATTTCAAGCAAGGCAGCCAAATCTGGTTCATGTCCCATACATACAAGCATAATCCGTATGGATTTTTCATTCGGGTTATCTTTTATGGATTTTTCCAGAGCCTTATAATTAATTCCATTCAGGATTTCATTCAAATCCTCTCTGGTCGCGATACGGTTTGTGGGCATTATCTTGACGTAATATCCATCTTTTAGCCCGTCAAAAACGTGGGAGGATTTCAGCTTTTCTATATCCAGAGCCTCAAGCAGCAGGTCTTTAGCCTGGCTGGGATTGCGAAATACCTCATAATTATTGACATTATAGACCTGAAAATTGAGATAAAGCGGCTTGTCGTCCCGCTTTCGCATTTGCCCATCTTTTTTCTTTTCGGAAATGATATTGTCAAGCCGTTTAACGCTTGTCTGAATCGCGCCCAGATTTATATCGGCCCCGATAAAACGTCTGCCCAGCTTTAAGGCGACAGCCTGAGTTGTGCCGGAACCCATAAAACAGTCCAGGACGAGAAAGCCCGGGCTGGTAGAAGCCAGGATTATACGCTCAAGGAGTGCTTCGGGCTTCTGGGTAGGGTAGGCAAGTCGTTCATGCGCCAATGGATTTATAATCGGCAAGTCCCAGACGTCATCAGGCAATGTGCCTGAAGGATTGGGAAGATAAACTTTTCCATTTTTAGACGTTATGCCTTTCTTTGCATAGGCGCTTGTCTTTTTATATGGAATCCGGATGGAATCCGCATTAAAAACCGGTCTGTCGCCTTTTATATAAATATAAATATTATCATGCTTTTTTGAAAAATAGCTTTTGGATCTCCCACCGCCAGTATAATGCCATATTACTTCATTTAAAAGTTTGTCCCTGCCAAAAATTTCATCGCATATCAGCCGTAGCATTGAGCTTTTCCGGCTATCGCAATGAATGTACAGGACTCCACGCGTTGAGAGAAGTTCGCGTAAAATTATTAATCTTTCATACATAAACTGTAGATATTCATCATTTATCCATATGTCGGAATATTGTTTCTCCTCAAAATTTGAAATATCAGACTTATCAGTTTTGCCCTTGAGGGAAATTGTTTTTCTGTAATTCGCCCTGGAATCAAACGGCGGGTCAATGTAAACCAGATCAACCTTGCCACGAAATTCCTTGAGGAGGTGACTCAATACCTGCAAATTGTCACCCCAGTATATTCTGTTCCACCAGCCTTCCACAGGATCGCCATAGCTTTCTTTCAATTGTGCCGGATAAAAACGCGTAGATGTGAAAGGCCGCTTTCCATGCCAGCGCAGCTCTGGAAAACCTATTATCGACTCCGGCTGGGGCAGATCGAATTTTATATCCTCAACACTATGATTTGAGCCCGCGGGGAAAGATCTTTTTTGACTCATGGGGATTGCTCAATACAGGATATCTCAAAATCAAATTATTATTTGATTTTGAGAAGATCATTCACCAAAAAATGTCGTTTTTAGTTCATTTTCGCCGCTTATCGCGCCGCGCTATACAACAGTACAGCGTTGGAAACCATCCATAAGATGGTTTCCAGGCCATTTTTTTGAAAGCTGTCCAATTTGCATCGATGATTGGCCGCATATTCAAAAAATATTAACGAAAATCGCCGGCAATTTACAATTCCTTGCAAATGGCGAAATTATACCTGGCCTTGTTTGCAAGATTATGGGTAAATGGTCAACATGGGGGAAATTCCCTCATTACTTTGTTAAAACTCTCTAAAATAAAAGGATTATGGCAAGTTGGCCATAATCCTTCCGAAAAATTGGTGCCGAGGGAGGGACTCGAACCCTCACGGCAATCGCCACTACCCCCTCAAG
>CAYNKM010000044.1:0-8934 GCA_964397795.1 uncultured Desulfovibrio sp.
CTCAACGGCATTCAGGACGCCCTTGCCAAGATAGCGCTCCTTGTCGCCATCACGCATTTCAAGCGCTTCACGCGAGCCAGTTGAGGCGCCGGAAGGGACGTCGGCGCGGGCGCTTATGCCGGAATCAAGGGTTACTTCCACTTCCACAGTGGGATTTCCGCGTGAATCAAGCACTTCTCGTCCATAAACTGAAGCTATTGTACTCATATAAGCTCCTTTTCTTAATTAGGCCTTGGGAATGGCGTAAGCAGATATTTTGCCTGAAAACTGGTGAACGCAGCTGTCAGACCATAAAAAACAAAGTTCAGCATCCATCAGCAGATGCTGATACTTGGGTATAATAAAGATTGCGCAGTCCGTCCAGAGCAAGGGAAGGCACAACGCAATCAAAAATATCACTTATTTTCTGCAACAGCAGGGCAAAAGAACCTGTGGCTACTGTTTTAACCGGAGCCGGAAGGCTCTGGCTCAATTTTTTACAAAGCCCTTCCGCCAAATATTTATAACCAAATACGATTCCATCCTTTATGCTTGTGGCTGTATTGACACTGATCCGTGGCTCTTGCGAAAAAAAATCCAGGTTGATTCGCGGAAGTTTGGCAGTTTTATCCGCCAGCGCCTGAATTGCGATTCCAGGCCCGGGAAATATAAGACCGCCCTGAAAAATATTTTCCCTGACACAGTCAAAGGTAACTGCCGTGCCAAAATCAACAATTAAAAGGGAAGGTTCTTTTGGAAAAAGAAAACGGGCCTGATAGGCGCCCACAAGCCTGTCAGATCCTGTCTGGGCTGAATCGGGATAGGCGTTCACAAGAGGTATGGACAAGTCACGGGGTATGAATAATACAGGACAGTCCAGATAGCGGGTCAGCGCATTTTCAAGCAGGGAATCCAGCCAGGGAACAACCGAGGAAACAACGCAGGCTTTCAAGGAAAAATCTTTTCCGTTTTTGCGGCAAATAAGCGCCCATATTTGAAGTCCGAGACTGTCTTCAGTCTCTGCAAATCTTGAAGGAAGGGTAAAGCTTTCAAGAATCTTTTCCCTGTTGGCAAGCGCCAGCTTTATTGTCGTATTGCCCGCGTCAAGAACAAGAATTTCCGCTTCTCTCTTTCCCTGTCCCACTTCTTTTTCTCCGAATCAGATTATGCCTGATAAGAAGGTTTGATGCAAGCCTGTCATTTAAGCCAAAATTCAAGCATTCCATATTTTTACAAAAATCAGTGGAAGGCGGGGATAATCCTGCCAGACTTCAGGGGGGCGCTGCACAGGGGGAGATCGCGCCACCATAGGGACGCTTCCGGATATTTTAAATCCGTGGTCCGGCTTTGTCCCGATAAAAGCTTGTGAATTTCTCCCGTATCGTCTATCTGGATTCTGGCTTTGGAATCCGGATCCAGAATGGAATGGATGCGGGGATCCAGAATAAAATGCGGATCTTTGCCAGAAGTCACGCTTCCGAGGAGTGGGGCCTGCCATCTGACATCCTTATTGATAATTCCCGCCTGCCTGGGCAGAAAACGGGCATGCTTTCCAAAGAGCCCCACTTCGCCAGGGGAGAGGCTTTGCGGATTGAAAAGGGGATTTTCAAGCTGATCAAAAGACAGTTTCTGGCCTGGAAAATCAGGGTTCATCCGCGGTTCCACATACGCGCCTTCTTTGCGGAAAAGGCAGAGGTAGAAGCCCTGGGCTGATGATTCCCTGCCATGGACAAGCAAATCTCCGCCTTCAGAAGTTGTTTCCTCAAAAACAAAACCAGGAAAGGGCTGAAGTGAAACTCTGGTTAGACCCAGATATTCTTCGGCAAATTTGGCCTGTTCCTGATTTTCAGCGGGATTTGTGGTGCATGTTGAATAGAGGAGGAAGCCGCCCGGAGCCAGAAAGCGGCTGCCCGCCTCCAGAAGTTTTTTCTGAATTTTAACAAGGCTGCCCAGATTATCTCCCTTCCAGATCTTTCGGGCGGAGGGATTTTTATCCTCTGTTCCCCATCCGGAACAGGGAGGATCGAGAAGGATATGGGGCCAGGAATTTTCTTTTAAAGGAAGCTGTTCCCCGCTGTAGGAACATGTTCCCACATTTAGCATATTTATCTGGTGCATGTTTGCGCGCAGAGTTCCAAGTCGCGCAAGATTAGGCTCGTTGGCAAGCACAAAGGATTCCCTGCCGCCAAGCTGGGCCAGAAATCCGCTCTTGCTCCCCGGACTCGCGCACATATCCAGAATGGCCGCGCCTTTTGCGGGATTCAAGGCAAGAGGGGGAAGCATGGAGGAGCGATCCTGGATATAGATATAGCCAAAGAAAGCCGCAAGGGAAGCCCCAAGCGGCTTTGGTTCGGAGAGCAGCCGCCGGCAGTACGGAGAAAAGGGTTCCGGCTCAAATTCAAAGCCTTCCGCCTTCAGAAATTCTTCCACCAGCGGAATCATTTCTTCTTCAGCCACTATCCTGAATGAGCGTAAATAAGGTAAGCGTGCCATATCAATTTCACAGGTTTTCATCCGTATAAAGTTCGGTGCTCAAGTATCGATCTCCTGAATCAGGCAGGATGACGACAATATTTTTATTCAGGTTTTCCTTTTTTCCAGCCACAAGAATGGCGCATGCAAGGGCCGCCCCGGCTGAAATTCCCACAAGTATTCCCTCATTATAAGCGAGAAGATGGGCGGCCGTATATGCCTGCTCGGTATTTATAGGAAAGATTTCATTGATAAGGCTCTTGTCCAGAATTTCCGGAACAAAACCAGCGCCAATTCCCTGAATTTTATGCGGTCCCGCCTGTCCTCCGGAAAGAACGGGAGAATCGGCTGGTTCCACCGCTATAATTTGCAGGGCTGGATTTTTGCTTTTTAAAAATTGTCCAGCGCCGGTAATTGTTCCGCCTGTTCCAACTCCAGCAACAAAATAATCCACTCTTCCATCGCTTTGTTTCCAGATTTCCGGGCCTGTTCCTGCCAGATGCGCCGCCGGATTTGCCTTATTGACAAATTGGCCCATAATACAGCTCCCAGGCGTCTCTTTTTGCAGGGCATCAGCTTTGGCAATCGCGCCCTTCATTCCTTCCGACGCGGGGGTGAGAACCAATTGTGCGCCATACGCCTTTATAAGTTTGCGTCTTTCCTTGCTCATGCTTTCCGGCATTACAATAATAACCTTGTAGCCAAGAGCAGCGCCGAGGGCCGCCAGACCAATTCCGGTATTGCCTGAGGTGGGTTCAATTATACAACCTCCCGGCGCCAGTTTTCCATTTTGTTCGGCATCTCTTATCATGGAAAGGGCAATACGATCCTTGATTGAACCTGCGGGATTGTAAAATTCAAGCTTTGCCAGGATGTTTCCCTTGAGATTCAGATCCCTTTTTAAGGCATTGAGCGCCACAAGGGGAGTATTTCCGATAATGTCAACAATTGAGGAAGCAGTCATGGGGTTCTACCTTGTTTATTTGTGTCATATTCTAAAGCGGACTTTAAAAAAGCCGATAATAAGGTTAGTGCAGCTTGCTTGAAACTGATTCTCAAAGCAGGGGATCAGAAGGGGGCGGGGATATATTTCCCTACCTTTCTTGTCTGTTATTTTGTATTTGAAATGCGCAAGATTGCAAGTAAAAAAGTAAGTTGACAAAAATAAAAAGAAAAAGCTATTAATTGGTGGTTACTTTAATTTCTCATAAAAGTTGATGAATCCGGATCGCGGCCGTACTTTATTAATGTTCAGTCCGATTCCTGATAATAATTCTAAAGCTTAAATGCCCCAAAGGAGACATCGTGGCCAGAAACATGGAAGATGTATGTCTTAAACATGACAATGGCGACCCTTTTCAGTTTCATGGCCGTCTCTTTTCAGAAAGTTCCGATTTTGATAAAGAAAGCGGCTCATTAACCCGCCAGCAATTATACCTTACCGAAAATGGCGACCAGGTGTACTATATAGTCCGTACAGAAGGCAAAGAGCGTACACGCCATGCCTACAGGCTATCAATCCATGATGATATCTGCGTCATCAATAACGGGAAGATGGAAATAACCATGCAGTTTGACATGCTCATGCTGGCAGTGCGCGGGTTGTGCGGCTTGAATTCGGATGAAATTCCATCGCTGGAGATGATGGAAGAAATGCTGAAAGCTGCCAACACATAATATTTCTCCCATATAAACAATGGTTTATCCGGATAGCGGAACTGTCCGGCCTTGTGATTATAAAACGGCTTGAGGCCGTTTTTTATTTGTCCCGACTCCCGGCGGTCTGTCTTGCATTTCTTGCCATAAATGTTTATATAGGCAAGGCTGATATTGTTGATTTAAATTCCAATGCATATTTTTAAGGATCTGGCCATGAAAAAAGATATTCATCCCAAAGTTTATAACGCGACCATAACCTGCGCCTGTGGCAACCAGGAAAAAGTTCTCTCCACCCGCGGCGAACAGGTGCATGTGGAAGTGTGTTCGGCATGCCATCCTTTCTTTACAGGCAAGCAGCGTTTTCTGGATACGGCTGGCCGTATTGATCGTTTTCGTAAAAAGTACGCGAAATTTGAGAAAAAATAAATTCCTGATACCTACTTTGTTCCTGGCGGATTGTCCTGTTGTTGGAGGGCAATCCGTCATGGACGGGGTAATGATTCGCAATGGCGATGTCTATGGTCTTGCCGTACGCATGCAGGACGGTTCAATCCATGCCCAGTGTTTTCCCTGGCGCTTTCTGACCCGCGGCGCGTTTTCAAGTTTGCCTTTTATCAGGGGTTTTCCCATTCTTCTGGAGACCATGTATAATGGTGTCCAGGCTCTGAACCGGTCTGTAATTTTAAGCGAATCGGGAACGGACTCGTCAGAGCCTGTTTCTCCGTGGCAGTTATTTGTGGGTATAGGAATGGCCGTATTGATGGCAATCGCGCTTTTTATGCTCGCTCCCCATCTGCTTTCTGTCCTGATGCTTTTTCTTGGTTTGGGCGGAGACGTGGATGGCTTGAGTTTTCATCTCTGGGACGGTTTATTCAAGTGCGCGATTTTTATATTTTATATCTGGATCATTTCCTTTGTGCCGGATATCCGCAAGGTATTTGAATATCATGGCGCGGAACATAAGACCATACACGCCTGGGAAACGGGCTCTCCTGTAAACGCGCATATCGCCTGGTATCAAAGCCGTCTTCATCCGCGCTGCGGAACAACCTTTCTTCTTTTTGTAATTTGTATCTCAATTATAGCGCAGGCTCTTCTTATTCCCCTTCTTTTAAAAATCTGGAGTCCTGAAGGAATGTTCCTGAAACATTCCCTAAGCCTTCTCTACAAATTTCTTCTGATAGCTCCCATAAGCGCGGTTTCTTATGAGCTTATAAGATTTGCGGCAAATTTGCCGCCTGGTCCGTTTGCCGCTTTTCTCCAGCTGCCCGGCCTTTTACTTCAGAAATTGACTACAAGAGAACCAAATCGGGAGCAGCTCGAAGTGGCGGTTGTAGCGCTTGCGGAAGCGGTGGGTCAGGGGTGGAATGTGGAAGTTGTCAATTATACTCATATGCAGTCAAATCACCTGGATTTTCTGGAGAAATAATGTTTGCCAAACTGGAAGGTCTGGAAAATAAGTATCTGGATCTCGAAAAAGAGCTTGCCAAGCCAGAAGTTTTCAATGATCAGGAACATTACCGCAAACTGGCCAAGGCTCATGCCGATTTGCGGGATATTGTGGAACTTTATCGTAAGCATAAACATTTGCAGGAGGAGATGGCCAATAACAGGCATCTTCTCAAGGATGAAGATCCGGAGATTCGCGAACTGGCTCATGAAGAGATCAATCAGGCTGAATCGGAGTTATCCAGACTTGAGGAAGAGTTGAAGGTTGCCCTTCTGCCGGTTGATCCCCTGGATGAAAAAAACACCATCCTGGAAATCCGCGCTGGAACAGGCGGGGAGGAGGCCGCGCTCTTTGCCGCGGATCTATTCCGCATGTATTCCCGCTATGCGGAATTGCAGGGCTGGAATGTGGAAATTATTTCGGAATCGGTGGCCGAAGGCGGCGGCTACAAGGAAGTTATATGTCTGGTTTCGGGCAAGAAAGTTTATAGCCGTCTGAAATTTGAAGCCGGAACGCATCGCGTGCAGCGCATTCCTGAGACTGAAACCCAGGGCCGGATACATACCTCCGCGGCGACTGTGGCAGTTATGCCAGAAGCGGAGGAAGTGGATGTGGAAATAAGGCCGGAAGATCTGCGTATCGATATTTATCGCGCTTCTGGAGCTGGCGGTCAGCATGTAAATAAAACGGAATCAGCCGTGCGAATAACTCATATTCCGACGGGTACGGTCGTAACCTGTCAGGATGAGAGATCCCAGCATAAAAATAAGGCGCGCGCCATGAAGGTTCTGGCATCCCGTATTCTGGCCGCGGAAAGAGAAAAGCAGAATATGGAGCTTTCGGCCGACCGCAAGGCTCAGGTTGGAAGCGGAGACAGATCAGAAAGGATACGCACCTATAATTATCCCCAGGGACGCTGCACGGATCACAGGATTAATTTAACCCTGTATTCTCTGGACAGGATAATGGAAGGGGAATTGAATCCCCTTCTGGACGCCCTTTCCACTTCGGCCCAGGCCGCCGCCCTTAAAGCCCAGGCCGAAAATTAAAATTCCCTTCGATCCTGTCAGTTCAAAAGACGGGCCTGGTTCTGGCGAATTTTCCAATTCGGTATCATGATTCTCCATCTTGATATGGACGCCTTTTTTGCCTCTGTCGAGCAGCTCGATAATCCTGAATTGAGGGGCAAACCTGTAATAGTTGGTCAGGGACAGCGTGGAGTTGTCGCCACCGCATCCTATGAAGCGAGAGAATTTGGCGTACATTCAGCCATGCCTGTCAATACTGCCAGCAAACTGTGTCCCCAGGGCATATTTGTACGTGGGCGATACGACAGATATTCGGCGCTTTCCCGCGCGATCATGGAAGCTCTCTCCGAATTTTCTCCAAGAGTCGAAAAAGCCAGTATTGATGAAGCTTATCTCGACTTAAAGGACAAAATTGACAGTTATGAATCCGCGATGCGTATTGGGCGGGAAATAAAAAACCGCGTTTATCAGGTGACGGGGGGACTTACCTGTTCGGTAGGCCTGGCGCCGGTCAAGTTTCTCGCCAAAATCTGTTCGGATATGAATAAGCCGGATGGAATTTTCCTCCTTGATTATTCCGATGTTGATTCCTTTCTTTTGACGCTTCCCGTAGGGCGGCTGCCAGGGGTGGGCAAAAGCATGAGCGCCAGCCTTGCTTCCATCGGAATAGTCACTGTTGAACAACTGCGGCGCCTGAGCAGGGATTTCCTGATTAATAAGTATGGAAAATGGGGCGGCATCCTGCATGACAGGGCCTTTGGCATTGATCCCAGACTGGTTCATGAAAATATCCCCCAAAAGAGCGAAAGTTCCGAACATACTTTTTTGATTGATACTGCTGATAAAAATGTCTTAAAAGAAAAGCTAAATATCCATGCCCTGAGAGTGGGAGCTTCGCTTAAAAAAAGATCCCTGGCTGGCAGAACTGTGACAATTAAAATTAAATTTAATGACTTTCGCCAGATTACCCGTTCCCGCACTATAGCTCGAAGAATCAATGATCCCGAAATTATTTACGAACATGCCTGCTATCTTCTGGACGCCGCGGAAATAAAACTTCCCGTCCGTCTGATAGGGATTTGCGTATCAAATTTTGAAGCAAGAGCGGAAAAACTCTTTCTCCCTGGATTAAATTATATATAAACATTTCGCTCTGTTTAAACCATGTGTTGATTTTTCTGGGGGATGACAACTTTTTACCCGCAAGGGGTACGCCGTATCCGTAACCGGCAAAGCCGCTAACGGCTACGCAGTCCCCCAGACCCCCTTTTTCAAAAAACTTTATTTATTTTTATATATCATCTTGAAAAAATTGTATTTTTTAATACGTTAAAGCCATCATTAGTATCAACAGGTAATTTTAACAGAGCCAAACATTTTCATTCCGAGTATCAGCCTGTATGGACGCGCATCTTTTCAGATTATTCGCGAAAACAGCCCGGCCCTTTTTGACGAATGCCAGAATTGAAAAAATCCAGGAACCGGAGCCTGGCCTTTTAACTCTTAATTTATATAACAATAACGAGAGGAGGCAGCTGAATTGGTCTTATAACCGCAAGCTTCCTTTTTGTTTTTTTAGCGCGGAAAAATTATCCGCTGGCAGGAGCCCCTCTGCCTTGATTATGCGTTTCAGAAAATATTTTGTCGATCACAGGATAGCCAGTAGCGTTTTTCAGTTTTGCCAGCGCAAGCTATGGCTTCTGGCTTCGGACAAGGCTTTGAATTTGCATCAGAAAAGCGTTCCCTGGCTTTGTCTGGATCTGGTAAAGGGGCCTTCCCTGCATTTTCTGGACGTGGAGGATGTTCCCGGGGAGGATCAGCCCCGATGGCCAGAGCCTGGGGAGTTGGCGGAGGCTTGCGAGAATTGGCGGGACTGGCCTGTATTGACTCCAACCTTGCGTAAATATCTTACCACTTTGGAAGAACCTGACCGATGGGCATTGATGGAAGATTTACGCCTGGGGGATGGCTATCTTTTTCTTCAGCAGAATAAAAACGAACAGATTATAGGGGCCAGCGCATGGCCGTTGACGCCGCAAGAGGGAGAAACAGTTCTGGAAATTGCTCCTGAAGATTCGTATGCGGGTTTTGAAAAAGCCGGCAGGGATTTGGTATTGCGCAAGTTTCATGAAGCTGGTCAGGATAGGCTTATCGCTCCTATCCGCGCAAAAAGGGAGCGTAAATTGAGAATATTGAAAAAGTTGGAAGATGATGAAAAACGATTAAACGCGATGGTTCTGAAAGAAAGAGATGGGCGGGTTTTGAGAGACAAGCTCTGGCAATATGGCGGCGAAAGTCATTACAGGGAGATTGAAGCGGGGGAGAATGGAGAAAAGATCCTTCTTA